>JAUCCO010000037.1:0-26679 GCA_034676125.1 Bacteroidia bacterium | reverse complement strand
AGTAGTTTCTAAACTCAGTTCAGCTGCTTATTGAAGAGTTGTTTTATACCTACATGATATTTGTTTAATGGTATAGCATATAAGTCTATAAAGCATACCGAGATGACTCTTCATACAAAAACCGAAGAATTAACTTCAGATATATTTCTCACAAAATTTGCTGAAATTTAAAGAAAAACCATGTTCAATTAGTTAATATAAATTGAACATATACAGTAATTTTGTTCAAAAACTGAACACATATTCGTTACGTGTCCAATAAATACACAAAAACTGAACATGTATTAAAAATACATACAAAAACTGAACATATAATTGTTACGTGTCCAATAAATCATAAAAAAATGGACATGTGGTATTTGAAATACCAAAAACTGAACATATATTTGCTACGTGTCCAATAAATCACAAAAAAATGAACACGACAAAAAAAGTAAAATACGACCGCAATCTGCCCTTTAACGAATTACCCTTATTGCCACCAAGCGATAAGATATTAGATACAGAAGTATTATTAAAGTGGGGCAAAGCTAGCCGTGCCTTAGCCGAACTAAATAGAAATGTGCTGCGTTTACCAAATCCATTAATGCTAATAAATACATTGGCATTACAAGAAGCAAAAAGCTCTACCGAAATTGAAAATATATTTACCACCGAAGATGATTTATATAAAGCCATTTCGGAAACCGTAAAAGAAGAACAAGCAAGTGGTAATATAAAAGAAGTATTGCGTTACCGAGAATCGTTGTGGGCGGGATACAAAACCATTAAAAAAAGTGGTAAGGTGGATGAAAAAACCATCATCCAAATATTTAAACAAATTAAAAACCTATCACAAGGATTTAGGCCTGCACAATCGATGGTGGTAATTAAACGTGGAAACAGTGAGCTAAGACCAGGTGAAACAATTTACACTCCACCAAGAGGCAAAGGAGTAATAGAAGCTAAGATGAAAAATTTTCTTGAGTACCTAAACGATCATGAAAAATATCCCACAGATCCATTAATTAAAATGGCCGTAGCACATTATCAATTTGAGGCTATTCACCCATTTATTGATGGTAACGGAAGAACAGGCCGTGTGTTAAACTTATTGTATTTGGTTAATGAAAAACTACTTGAACAACCCGTATTGTATCTAAGTAAATATATTATAGACCATAAAGAAGATTATTACCATTTACTTGCTGGGGTTACACAACGACAAGCCTGGAAACCTTGGTTAATTTATATGTTAGATGCAGTAGAACAGAGTTCGATTTACAGCAATAGAATTATTGACGAAATACTTGCACAAATGAATTCCACTTTATTACATGGCAAAAAAAATATTAAAAACTACAATAAAGAATTAAACGAATTACTGTTTTCGCAACCTTACATAAAAGCCAAAAAAGTTGGCGAATTTTTATCAAAAACAAGTAGAACTACCATTAGTAAATACATGAATGATTTGGTAAAACACGGCATACTAATAACCAAAACAGATGGCAAAGAGGTTTATTACATTAACCATGATTTGGTGAGAATACTTAACCAATAAAGTTGGTGTATAGTTACGATTTAAAATTACGCAATAAAAAAGCCCCAACCATGCAGTTGAGGCTTTTTACCAATTAAATATTTTTATAATTATTGTGCTGGAGCAGGCTCAGTTGCAGGAGCAGAACCATCACCGCTAGGTGCCGGTGCTTCTTGAGTTGGTGCTGGTGCCATTAATGGAGCAGGTGCAGCAGTGTTTTCAATTTGATCTTTAATACGACTTTCTGGTAAATCACCATCTGCATCCAAATCAGGACGAGCAAAGTTACTAGCTAAAGAAAGTACAATTAATGCGATAGCTAAAATCCATGTAGATTTTTCTACAACATCACTACTACGTTTTGCACCCATAATTTGGCTAGGAGAAGCAAAGTTTGCCGCAATCCCTCCACCTTTAGGATTTTGAATTAATACTACAAGTGTTAAAAGAATACACACTATAATGATAAGGATTGAGAATATTGTATACATGTTTGTTAGTCTTTTTGTTCTGTTTTGATTTTTTTAATAAGGCTCGCAAAATAAGACATTTTGCTTGGATATAACAAGCACAATTTTTCATATGCTTTAATTGCTTTTTTATAATTGCCTTGCTTGTATAATAAATTTGCAAGTGTCTCTGTTACAAGATCGTCATCTTCCTCAACACTTTGCCTTGCCATATTTACCGGATTAAAAAACTCAGCTTTAGGCCTACTAATGCTGGGATTCTCTTTAATAAATCTATCTAAAATAGTGTGAAAATTATTGACATTGCTATTGGCAACAGCCTCATCAATATCAGCTTTTGTTACTTCGGGTAGGTTTGGCGAAGCAATCGGTTTGATAATTGGCTGCTCTACTTTTTGCGGCTTAGTGACTGGTGTAACCTGTTCATAATTAATGTTATTGGTGATTTTTTCAGGTATTACTTTATCAACTTTAGGCGCACTAGTTTGAATGTGAGGACTGTTTTGTTGTTGTAACCACTCAACAAATGTTAATTCAGTCTCATCCGTTTCATTCCTTTCTTGGTCAATTTCTTCTTCGCTATTAGTTGTCGTCTCAAAAGTAATTTCTTGATGTGTTGTTTCAACTATTCCATTTGCATCACCACTTTCAACCAAACTTGTGCTTTCCTCTTTAATAATTAAGCTTTCTTCAAGGAATGCACTAATTACCAAATCGGCTTTTAATTCATCCTCACTTAATTTTACTTCTTCATCAACTTTTAGTGTGGTAGTTTCCAATTCAACTATTGGAGTAGCGGTATTAACTTCTATTAAATCTTCAGCTATTATTCCAACAGGTTCTTCAATGGTTATAACTGCATTATCATCAACTAAACTTACTAAAGGTATAGTTGGTTCTTCAATAACTGGTTCAGGTATTTTAACTCCACTATCAGTTGCAGCAATTTGTACTTCGGGTTTATTGGTTTCGGCTTTGTTTGATGTAAGCCAATGTGGCGCTAAATCATGTATGTAATGATACAATACATCTCTATCAGGAACAGATAAAGCAGTTTGCTTAAGGTATTTCTCGTACTCGTAATGTTTTTCGTTATAGAGTGCTTTTGTAGTTAACACTCGGGCATGGATAAAATACGGAAAGTTGGCCAAAATTTGTTTTAGCTCACTCACTTGTTTTGTACCAAGTAATTCGGGACTATCTATTAGTTGTATGAATTCCGTTTTGTTCATGCGGTGATTATGCGAATAAACGGTTTTTTTTTGAATTGGCGGAATATAAGGACTTGAAGCAGGTGCTACTTGCTTGATTTACCAATTAATAAAAGCCTTATTAAAAACGTCTTGAACCAATATATCAGCTACTTTTCCTGCTAATTCTACTTCAACCGATGAAAAATTTTCTGAGGCTGGGTAATCAACAAAATTGGCAAACTGCTGGGTAAAATTTTTAGTTTCGTCTTTGGTATTTTGATAGGTAATTTCGATCGTTACCGTGAGGCGGTTTACAGCATTTTGCTGATTGCCTTGCACTGCTACAGGCGCTGTTATATAATTAACAATTTTGCCACTAAACCGCACATCACCCTCAGCTTGTGTAAGCTTTAATGAGGTTTCGTTAATAAACTTTGATTTTAGTTTTTCAGTAAGTAACTGACTAAACGTAGGCATTACAATGGTAGCAATATTATTAATGTATTCTACCGAAAACGTTTTTGCATCGGGTGGCACAGATGCTCCTGTATGCGAATAAAAACCACAGCCGGTAAGTAAAAACAAACCGGCTGCGATGTATATAATTATAAAACGTTTAGTTAACATTTATTATGCTTGCGATTTAGCAGCTACCTTTTCTTTAAGCCACTCGTAAGTTACAGATTTAGGACGCTCTAATGCTGAACCTAATGCTCTATCCCAGATTAATGAAGTTAGCACACCTAAGGCACGCGAAACACCAAATAATACCGTAAAGAACTCATATTCTTTTAATCCGTAATGCAATAAAATAGCGCCACTGTGTGCATCTACATTTGGCCAAGGATTTTTTATTTTTTTGTAGTTACCCAAAATTACTGGTGCAATTTCGTATACATCCCAAACAATATTTACCAATTCATCATTGGGCATGTGGGTTTTAGCAAACTCCATTTGTGCAGTAAAGCGAGGGTCGGTTTTACGCAACACAGCATGTCCGTAACCTGGTACTACTTTACCTTCTTCAATGGTTTTATGAATGTAATCTTCAATTTGTTTTTTGCTTGGTTTTCCACCGCCTAAAGCTTCTTGTAATTCTAATACCCAACGAATTACTTCTTGGTTAGCAAGACCATGTAATGGACCAGCCAAACCATTCATTGCAGCAGAAAATGCCAAGTATGGATCACTTAAAGCAGAACCTACTAAATGTGTAGTATGTGCAGATACGTTTCCACCTTCGTGGTCGGCATGAATAACCATGTACAAACGCATTAACTCTTTAAATCCTGGTACTTCGCCATAACCTAACATGTGCGCAAAGTTTGCAGCCCAATCTAATTTAGGATTAGGTTCGATGTGCACATTATTTTTATATGTTCTGCGATAGATATATGCTGCAACACGAGGTAAACGTGCAATTAAATTCATTGCGTCCTCGAAAGTTGGCAACCAATAATCTTTTTTATTTACACCATCACGGTATGCAGCAGCAAATTCACTTTCGGTTTGCATGGCCATAATCGCCACCGAAAACTGTGTCATTGGATGAGTTGTAGTTGGTAAAGCATCTATTACATTAAACACGTGTTTAGGAACTACAGCGCGTTTTGTCCAATTGCTGCCTACTTCATACATTTCATCGTAAGTAGGTATTTTACCAATTAACATTAAATAGAACAAACCTTCAGGTAATGGCTCGGTAGTACCTTCTAAGCGCGGAAGTTTTTCTCTAAGTTCAGGTATACTATATCCTCTAAAGCGTATTCCTTCTTCTGCATCTAACAATGATGTTTCCGTAATCAGGCCAATCATGCCCTTCATACCAGAAGCCACAGAATCTAGGTTGTAGCTACCCATGGGAACTTCGGCATTTGCCTTTAAAAACTCTTTAATTTCAGCTGCTTTAGGTAAGCCAAATTCTTCAAACCTATTTTTAATTTTATCCATTATGTTCTATTAAAACCTATGAAACGAAGTGATTGTTTACTTAGTTAATGATAAATAAACCGCGTAAAATTAGTATTTGTTTTTTGATTACTGAAATTATACCAATAATTTATTCTTATATTTTTAAAATTCGTTATCTATTGGGCATTTTCGTGATTAAAATCACACATAAATCCCCCAAATTTTTATCATACCAAATTTAAAAAAGAAGCTATAGCAAGAAAAAATTTAAACTGATAAATTTATTCAAACATCAAAGTATAGTTTACTTAGTTTAATAAAACTATAGCAAAAGTAATACAAACTCTTTTTGTAAAACTTGCAGTAAAGGTTATCAAATGTTAAGATTACTAATAAAATAGCTTTGAATTTACCATTACATCTATGATAAAAAACTAAAGGCTAATTTGTGTTTTTTACAAAGACTATGACATCAATAATTACTTATGAATTTAGAGATTTACCTAAATTAGTATCAGCAGATTGACATAAAATTTGTAAATTGGGTATTGTTGAGCAGGCTAAAACGGACTTGTGTCATTTTAAATTTACAATGCCTCTTATTTTATAAATCTTAGGATTTTTAAAAGTAATGTCCGACTCAAAACCATCACCCATAATAATTTCGGTTTTGGTGGTTATGCGCACAAACTTATCAGAAGTTACCAATTGCGTTGCCTCATCCCATATTAGTTCTTCGGTGCGTAAAGTATCTCCATCAGTATTTAAAACCACTACATCATTTCGGGCAATCATCTTTTTTTCGCGATCGTAACGAATGGCGTATTTTGATTTTAAAAAGCTTTCGACAACTCCTTTTTTATTATAAAAAGTTACATGCACACCATTGCGCATTTCGGTGTAGTTTTTATCTTCGGTAGCATAACGCTCTAATAACGTTGCTGTAACTTTGGCTTTGGTGTAGCCACTATCAGTATAGTTTATGGTTACATCTTTTCCTGTTTCGATAGGAATTGGCTTATCATTAGCAACACTTTTTACCTCTTCAATGTTATTGCCACATGCAACAATAATTAGGGTTAAAAACACAAATATGTAGTTACGCATTTATTAATCGTATCTGTACCGTTGAAACCATTTATCAGAAATAGAAAATCCGATTACAAAACGCAAATACTCTTCGCGTACAAGACTTTGCTCCATAGAACCACGCAGCATATACTCTGCTGCAATATTTATTTTAGAGCGGGTTTTACCCAATGGCAAACCTAGCCCAATAGAAAACGCCATAGTTGATACATTAATACCGTTAGCACTTAACATGCCATTATCGTATCTCACTCCTGCCCTATATTCAATTCTATTAAAGTAGTTTTTTGCATCAAAAGCACTAGGAATAAAAAATCCGCCAGCACTAAAACTTGTCATGTTTTTAAGTGAATCTCGCACACCTAATCCAGCATAATTAGCCCAATTGTTATAACCAACATCAACCCCAACACCCCATTTATTAACTTCTTGAAAAAACACACCCCCTTTTAAATACATAGGAATTACAATGTGTCCATCTTTGCTTGCAGCATTAGCCACAGTATCTTTTCCAATACTTCCAATATTGGTAACGCCAACACCTAAAGTACGCACATTATAGTTATCTGTAGCTGCTAATTGTGTTTGTGGACTAAATGTAGCACCAATGCCATAGCTGTATTTATGCTGTTTGTAAACAAAGGTATCAGTGTATTGCAAGCCAAGTTCCACCATCATTCCTCCAACATATTTATCTCGGTTTTCAACCAAGTTATACATGATAGAGTCGGTAGGAATACTTAATAAAGTGCTATTATTTATTTGTCCGTAAACATACGAGCCATTTACACCTAAAGATAATCCTTTATAAACCCTAATACCAGAACCAATGTAGAACTTTGATAATCCGCCTCTGCCTTCAATTTTTTCGGTACCAGTAAAGGATACGTTATTTACTTGCCTATTAACGTTATAGCCCACAGCACTGTATGGCATTAGGCCCATGCTAACGCCCCATTTAAGTTTTTGAGAAATGGGTAAGCCCAAGGCAATGTATGCCAAAGAAGCAGTGCTAAAGCTACCTGAAGCGTTTTTTGAGGAAATATTTCCAAGCGCCCCAACTCCACCAACATCCCAAGTACTTAATAAAAGCCCGCTGTATGATGCAGGATTTTGATTATTAATTGCAGTAGGCAAACTAATCCCTTGATTAACTTGTCCCATACCATGCATCCAAGCGCTTCCGCCAAATTGCATATCGCCTATTCCAAGTGCCGAGTATGGCGATTTGGATAAATTTTGTGCCGATAATTGATACCCTAGCAGTACCAAAAACATACTGAAGAGGCCTTTAGCCTTTGTTAACATTGAATAATAAAATTTGATTTAACCCCATTAAAACTAATGAAGGTGCTGCAAATATGTTGTTTTTTATGTGTTTAGCCAACATTACTGTATCACCTCCGCATAAAATTACTTGTAATGAGCCATATTGCTGGCTATAACGAGCAATTTTTCCGTTTATTTCATCGGCTACACCAAAACAAACTCCGCTTAATAAAGATTGATTTGTTGATTTTCCTTCAAAATTTTCGGGCCAAACTAATTCTGGTTGTGGCAATTTATGGGTAAAATAATGCATAGCCTTTAAACGCATTTGCAAACCAGGCGCAATTGCTCCACCTTGATAATGCGCATTTGCCGAAATAAAATCGTAAGTAATACAAGTACCCGCATCAATTACCAAACAATTATTATTGGCATATAAATATTGTGCAGCGGCTACTCCGGCTAGCCTATCCATACCTAAAGTTTCGGGTGTTTGATATTGAATAGTAAACGGAAATTTAGTTTGATAGGTTACCCTTAATAATACAATATTTTGTTGAACGATAAATTCTGCAACTTCATCAGCACCTTTGCCAACAGCGCACATTACTGCATGTTGAGGCTTATGGCTATTAATAAATATTTCCAACTCTTTAGTGTGCAAAATAGTAATTTCTGCTATTAAAAGTTGTTGATTAAATGCAGCTACTTTAATTCTAGTATTCCCAATGTCTATCGCTAAGGTTATCATAACATGCTTATTTCTTTTACACCAAAATTTAAAACTTCATCGCCTCTTTTAACTTGCAGTTGTCCATGGGTATTAACACCTAAAATTGTTCCTTCAAATTGTTCGTTTTGGGTTTTAAATGTAAGCAATTTATTTAAGCCTAATAAGTGTTTATGATACTCGTTAATAATAGCCAGCCATTGTTTAAGTTTTAACTGCCCGTATCTGTTATTAATATTGTTTAGCAATTCATTTAGTAAATCTAATAATATATAATTTGTATTGGTTTGGGTTGATAAGGATGTTGCCTTATCAATATTAAATTTTTGTTGATTAACATTAATGCCAATACCTGCAATACTATATTTAATGGTATTACCTTGAATTGCGTTTTCGAGTAATAAACCTGCTACTTTTTTATTATTGATATAAATATCGTTTGGCCATTTTATATACACATTTGATGCATATTTATTAATAGTATCAAACATGGCCAAACAAATAGCCATATTTAAATACGTTTGTTGGGCAAGTGGTAAAAAAGTTGGTATTAAAATTACTGAGCACATAATATTTTCGCCCGCACTACTCTCCCAAACACTGTTCAGTTGGCCCCTACCTTCGGTTTGTTTGTTAGTTAAAAGCACCAATCCTTCATAAGCTTCGCCTTGCGAAAGCCTTTGTTTGGCCAATGTATTGGTAGATGTAACCACCTTAAAGTGCTCAATTTTAAACTGCACCGATTGTGTTAATGAGTTTATATCCATTAAAAGATTACTTTTGCATCAAAGTTAAACAGAGTAATGGCAAAAACACCAGCTAAAAAAACCGCTGCTAAAAAAACCGCTGGTAAAACAGCAGCGAAAGGCGCCAAAAAAGCAGCGCCAAAAAAATTAAGTAAAGCAGCACAAGAGGCACAAGCACTTGATAAGGAAATTAAAAAACTTAGTAAAGAGAAAAAACCGATAGCTAAAAAATCGGTTACTACAAAACCAAAAGGAGTTAGGCCAGAACGCAGCAGCAAACCCAGCACTGCCGATCAAGCATTAATTTTGGCGATGTGTGTTGCACAAGGTATGTACGAAAAAAAGGCAGAAGACATTCGTATTTTAGATATGCGTGAAGTACGTGGTGCAAGCAGCGATTTTTTTGTAATAAGTCATGCAGAAAGTGATAAGCAAGTAGAAGCAATTGCAAATAGTGCAGAAGACGAAACTGTAAAAATATTACAAGAAAAACCTTGGCACAAAGAAGGTTTTGAAAACCTAGAGTGGATTTTATTGGATTATATTGATGTGGTAGCACATGTTTTTCAACAAGAAAAACGTGAGTTTTATGCAATTGAAGAACTTTGGGGTGATGCCAAAGAAATTAAATTTAAAGGTAAATAGTATTTACAATTAAGGTATTTATATAAAAAAAGCAGCTTAAATTAAGCTGCTTTTTTTGTGCTATTTTGTTAAAACTAAGTTTTTAAATTACTATGGAAACTTAGGAAACTTTTTAAAATCTGGTTTACGTTTTTCTAAGAAAGAGTTTTTACCTTCTTTAGCCTCTTCGCTCATGTAATAAAGCAATGTACTGTTACCAGCAAGCTCCTGAATACCTGCTTGACCATCAAGATCGGCATTAAATGCACTTTTTAACATGCGCAAAGCAATTGGGCTTTTTTCCATTATTTTTCTGCACCAATCAAGGGTAGCATCTTCTAACATTTCTAATGGAACAACTTTATTTACTAAGCCCATATCTAATGCATCTTGCGCATTGTACTGATCACATAAAAACCAAATTTCGCGAGCCTTTTTTTGACCAACTACCCTAGCTAAATATCCAGCACCAAATCCACCATCAAAACTACCAACTTTTGGCCCAGTTTGACCAAATTTTGCATTTTCGGCTGCAATAGATAAATCACATATTACATGTAAAACATGCCCACCACCTATTGCCCAACCGGCCACCATTGCAATTACAGGTTTAGGTATTCTGCGAATTTGCATTTGTAAATCCAACACATTTAAGCGAGGTACACCATCATCACCTACATAACCACCGTGGCCACGCACCGTTTGATCACCACCACTACAAAATGCTTTGCCACCTTCGCCAGTTAAAATTACACAATATACATTTTCGTCTTGACGAGCTAGCTCCATTGCTTCACTCATTTCTTTTACAGTAAGTGGTGTAAAAGCATTGTGTTTTTCGGGTCTATTTATGCTAATTTTTGCAACACCTTCAAAAAAAGAATATTTAATTTCTTGGTATTCTTTAATCGTTTTCCAATCGTATTTACTTTCCATTTTTTTAATTTTAAGCTATTATATTTTTATTTTTTTAAACGTTTCAAAAACTTTTGCATTATCCTTCATACTAAATGCTAGCTCCAAAATAGCAGGGCCAACAGTTGGGGCAAAAAACTTAACCAATGCTTTATTTAATTTCAAATAATCATCGCAAAAATAATAATCTAATTGATTATCGGTAGCAACAGATTTAACAGACTGTTTGTGAGGCGTGGTAAATAAACGCGCATATTCTTTTTGGTTTGTAGGCCCATCAATTAAAGTAAATATACCACCACCACCATTATTTAACACCACAACGCGTAAGTTGTTTGGAATTTTAGTTAACCAAAAGGCATTTTTATCATACAAAAAAGCCAAATCGCCAGTAAGCAAAACTGTTAAACGATTATTTACTGTTGCAGCACCTAAAGCAGTACTTGTGCATCCATCTATACCGCTTGTTCCTCGATTACTATTTATCAACCAACTATCATTTAAATTACCAAGCCAACTAACATATCGCACAATACTGCTATTGGCCAATTGTACATTCGCTCCAACAGGAATGTGTTGTAAAATCTTATTGGTAACATGTAATTCACTCCACACAGATTTGTTGGTGAATTTAGTTACTGCTTTACTTAATTTTAAACTTGCATCAACCCAAATTTTAGTATACGTTTTGATTGGTTTATTGGTGAACTGAATACTTGCCAATTGGTTAAAAGTATCATCAACCCTTGCATTAATTGTTTGTGTAAGGTTACCATAGGTATTTACAATTGCTGTTTCTTGTTGAATACGGAAATGCCATTTTGGTTGCTGAATTTTAAGCCAGTTTTTAAAACTTTTTGACAACACTGGGCCACCCACGCTTATTATTAAATCGGGTTGAAGCGTGTTTAACAAATTAGTATTTGAAGCACTAATTAATTTATCAAAATTATTAATGGTTGCTATGCTGTGTTTATTACTTACAACATCGGCAAGAATTACCACATCATTATTGTTTTTTAATGATAACAAAGGTGTAATCCAAGTTTCGTGCATAGCGCCTTGCCCAATTAGAATGATTTTTTTTGATGCATTAATCCAAGCATCTTCTAATTGCTTAAAATTTAATTGCGTAGTTTTAGTTGAAGTTTTATGAACATGTTGGCTTAACCACTTAAAAATATTTTTTTCGAGTGTGGATAACTTGCTGTTTTGGCTGTTTTGAGGGTATAATGGTTCTTTTAATGGAATATTAATATGTACTGGCCCTTTGATAGGAATACTAGTTTTGCCAATTGCCTCAGCAATTATTGCTGTAGTTTCACGATGATTCTCTTTGCCATGCGCATAACTACTAAGCTGATAAAACCCGCGAACGTGGCTGCCATAAAGGTTTTGCTGATTAATCATTTGTCCGTCTTGCTGATTTAAGAGCTCTTCTGGCCTATCGGCAGTAAGCACCAAAAGCGGAATTTTTTGGTAAAACGCTTCGGTAATTGCGGGTAAATAATTGGCAGAAGCCGTTCCTGAGGTACAAATAAGCACCACAGGAATTTGTTTTTGCTGCGCAATACCAAGTGCAATATATGCCGCAGCGCGCTCATCAACCGCAACAGTTATGTTAAATTTTTTGAGCTGTGCAAAGGCCAAAGCCAATGGAGCCGAACGAGAGCCAGGGCTGATAACCACATGTTTAACCCCAAGTAAACGACAGGTTATTGCTATAGAATGTACGTGTTGCTGCATAAATTTATATGGCTATTTACAATAAACTAAGTTAGGTTCGTTTAGTTTTGTAAACAGCGCTACAAAAATATCCTTTACAATGAGGTTTGAAAAACAAAATGATTTTCTATTTTTGGCGAACGTATAACGTAAATTAACAGAGTTAAATAGGAACGACTGAGAATGAAAAAAAGAATTTTATTATTTGTATTTAGTGTAATGAGTTTAGTAGGCTTTGCTCAAATACAAAATCCTGAGGAAACAGGCGGCTATGACACTGAAATGCCTGATAGTGCCGAACAACAATATGACGAATATGGAAACCCGATAGAACCTGCTGAAGAAGTTGATAGTTCACTTATTCCGAAACCCTTTGAACGTATTGTACTATACATTGATTCGGTAACTAACTTGATAACATACCTTGGTGTGGTTGAACAAGAAGATACCGGTTCAGACTCGTTATACATTAGAGCCAAACGTTGGGCAGATGCTCGTTTTGGTAAGCTTGAAAAAAGTGTTTACGAGATTGATAAGAAAAATCAAAAACTAGTTATTAATGGTATAATTCCTGCAAATAATTACAATAGCAAATACACTAAACGAAGTATAGGAGTTCATCAATTTAAAGTAACCATTTGGATTAAAGAAGGAAGGTATAAATACCAAATAAGCAGCTTGGTGCATGAAGGCCGTAAGCCCAATAATGGCAGTGCTCCGCGTAATTATTTCGAGTTCTATTATACCTCTCCAAAATCGGTAAAAATATACGATAAAATATTGCGTGATGCCGATCGTGATATTACTAAGTTAATAGATAATTTAGTGGTAAACATGAAGGATCCTATTATTGTAGATGAAGAAGATTGGTAGCAGATAATATTGCTTAAAAATAGTTGAAAAGAGCTGTCTAAATTTATTTTAGATGGCTCTTTTTATTTGACACAAATCCTAGTTTATTGTTCTAATGTTGTATCAATTTTTATGGGTTGAGGTTTTTTATAACTCACCAAAAACACTCCACAAAAGATAATCAATATGTAAGATAATTTCTCGAGGGTTAACATATCGTTGCCCGAAAAAACTGCAATTAAGGTAGCTAAAACGGGTTGTAAATAAATATAACTACCCACCAATGATGAACTAGCTTTACGCAAAGCATATGCATTTAAAACATAGGTTAAAAAGGTAGAGCCAATGGTTACAAAGGCAATAAAAATCCATATTTTAGGAGTAAAAGATGCAAAATTTATTTCGGTAAACTCGCCAATACCAAAGGGAAGCACCACTATAAAACCAAAAACAAAACTCCACATGGTAACTGTTAATGGATGATATTTTGCATACACCAAATAAAAGGCATAGATAATTGCGTTTGCAGAAACCATTACATCACCCCAAACAGTTTGTGCGCTAAAATTAAATTTTGTGCCTCCCATTAAAAAAATTGCACCAACTGCAGCAACGATAATCCCAAATACTTTTTGCCAAGTAATTTTTTCTTTTAGATACAAAGCAGCAAATACCACAACAAAAATTGGTGTATTCATCATTAATACCGAACCATTAATTGGGGTAGTGATGGATAATCCTTTAAAAAATAAAAGCATATTAAAAGCTACACCAAAAAGTGCACTAAAGCATAGTTTAAAAACATCACGCCTATCGGTAATTTTTTGTTTGATAAATATAGTATGGAAAATAAAAATTAACACCGCAGCAACCGCTACCCGCATTAAAATAAATGCAAACGGCTTTACAAACAATGGCATTACTTGCTTAGCAATAGTAAATGTTGCACCGTAAATTAATGATACAATAAATAAAGCAATATGAACTTTTATGGGTGATTTCATCGCTACTTAACAAGTTGCTGATAGTGTAGTTTTTCTTCTTCTACAAAATCAATCTCCCGCGATTCTTTTAAGAAACGTAGACTTAACATGATAGCAGAAAAAGTTAATCCTAAGGTTAATCCAAACCAAATTCCATACAGCTCAAAATTAAAATATTTTGCCAATACCCAGCCAAACGGAATTCCAATTATCCAATAAGCAACTACCGTAATTAATGTAGGCACTTTTGTATCAGAAATACCACGCAAAACGCCTAAACTTACGCACTGCACTCCATCACCCAATTGAAATAAGGCGGCAATTAACAATAAATTAGCAGCCATGCCACCAACATACTCATCATTAATATAAAGACTTACAAAAAAGTTGTTGAATATGGCAAACACCAATGCTGTAGCAGCCATAAAAACAAAGCCCATTATAAGCGCAGCCCTACCAGATAAGTTTAAATCACGTTTGTTTTTTCGTCCAAGTGCATCACCCACTGCTATACTGCCACCAGTAGATAAACCAGTTGCAATCATATACGTTACTGATGCCAAATTAATAGCAATTTGGTGTGCTGCCAACTGTTCTTTACTAAACCAACCTATAATTATAGCTGCTGAAGCAAATGCACCAACTTCGAAAAAATATTGCATACCCGAAGGCAATCCAACAGAAAATATTTGTTTAAATAAACGCCAACCTTCGCCAATCTCTTTTAGGTGTAACCATTTTTTATAACGGCTATTGTACAGTACATAAAGTAACATGGCAACTACCATTAACATACGGGTTAAACTAGTAGCAATTCCAGCTCCATTAAGGGCCAATACAGGAAAACCCAACTTACCATATATTAATACCCAATTACCAAACACATTAAACAAAAGCCCTATTACAGTGATTACAGCTGCAGGTTTAGTAATTGATAATCCATCACTAAATTGTTTTACACCTGTAAATAAAATTAAAAATACAGTGCCTAAATTAAGTAAATGTAAATATGGAATAGTTAAAATAGTAACTTCATTATTTTGGCCAAACCAATGTAAATTAATGGTGAGGATGTATAACACAATACCAATAAATGCACTTAGAGCTAAAGAAGCCCAAATGCTTTGTCGAAACAATAAGGCCGACTCGTTATCATGCCCAGCTCCTTTAGCCGCAGCCACCAATGGCGAAACAGCCGATAAAGTACCAATACCAAATATAGAAACCATAAAATAAACCGAGTTAGCTAAACCTGCAGCAGCAAGGTTAGTAGCATCAAGTTTGCCAATCATCACAATATCTGCAACACCCATTAACACAATACCAATTTGCCCAATAATTATTGGATAGCTAAGTTTTAATATTTTTAAAAAATAGGGCTTATATTTTTGATACATTTCAGTTCAATTCAGTTTTTAAAGGCCACTAATATAAGCCAATTAAAGCTTTCCGATTTATTATTTATAAAACAGAAGTAACATATATTATTCGTTTAAAGAACGTATTAGTTTCGCTTATTTAAAAGAATAATTATACTTACCAAAAAAGGTAGCACATTTGCACACAAGAAAAAACATAAAATGGTAGAAATCCTAAAATTAAAACTACTTTTAGTTTTATTTTGAAAGTAATTACCAATAAATGCAGGCTTACAGAATTGCATAAACCAACTATTACCTAACTATGGATTTAAAGATATTATTGGTTGAAGATGATCCTAAACTAGGACAAACCATTAAAGAAGATTTAGTAGATAAAGGCTATCAAGTTGATATAGCTTTTGATGGCAAAATAGCACAATCCATGTATGCGGCTAATAAATACGATATGGCCTTGTTAGATATAAATGTGCCTTATGTAAACGGTTGGGAGCTTTGCAAAATAATACGTAATCAAAATAAAGATATACCAATAATAATGTTAACCGCCTTGGGCGAGATTGAAGACAAAATGGAGGCATTTAATGCAGGTGCTGACGATTATTTAGTAAAACCTTTTCATTTAAACGAATTGGTAGCTAGGTTAAAAGTATTTATGAAACGTATTGCAAAAAACGATTTGCATGATGATGTATTAACAGCTGATGATTTAATTTTAAATGCAAGCGATAGAACCGTAAAAAGAGCAGATACCGAAATAAATTTAACTACTAAAGAGTTTTTACTTTTAGAATTGTTAATGCGTAACAAAAGCAGGGTTGTTTCTAAGTCGCATATTGCCGAAAAAATATGGAACATTAATTTTGAAACAGGAACAAATACCATTGAGGTGTACATTAATTTTTTAAGAAATAAGGTAGATAAACCGTTTAATAAAAACCTTATACAAACCAAGCCTGGCTTTGGCTACATGATAAAAGAGTAATATGAATTTAAAGGTAAAATCGGCCTTATTATTTACAGCAATTGTTGCAGCTATACTTTTGGTTAGTTATGTATTTATTTACTTTTCATACAAGTGGTATAAAGAAGATGAGTTTTTTTTACGGCTTGAACAAAAAGCTTTAACAACCTACAAATTACTAACCGAAGTTAAAGAAATTGATTACGACTTATTAAAGGTAATTGACAAAAATACCATCAATGAAATGTACAACGAAAAGGTACTGATTTTTGATGAAAATTATAAACTAATATACAGCAGCATTGATGACCATCCGGTAACTTACTCGATAGACTTACTGAAAAAAATTGAACATGAACAAAAAATTGCTTATAGAATAAATAACCAAGAAGTAGTAGGAATATCGGTACAGTTTAAAAATAAAAAAGCAATTATAATGGCATCTGCTTACGATACCTATGGTAGCAAAAAGCTGTATAATTTGTTGATTATATTAATAGGCTCGTATTTCGCTGCATTAGTTTTAACAGCAATACTCGCTTACTTTTTTGTTAAACAAACCTTCACTCCTATCGAAGTTTTAAATAAACAAATTACCCGTATCAACCAAAATAGATTAAACGAGCGGGTACCTGAAAGTGAAAGTGCTGATGAGTTAAATCAATTGGCAAAAAACTTTAACCAAATGCTAAACCGAATAGAGTTAGCATTTAAAGTTCAACGAAGTTTTATACAACATGCATCGCACGAATTGCGCACACCATTGGCTAATTTAATTACCAGCTGCGAGTTGGCTTTAAACAAAAACTTAACTGCAGAAGAATATAAAACGGTAATTAAATCGCTTAACGAAGAGCATTTAAACTTGGTTGAAGTAACCAATGCCCTTTTATTATTATCGCAACACGAAGGCAAAATTAACCAGACCGATGCAGTTGTTTTAAGGGCTGATGAAGCCTTATTTGAAACCATAGATGAGGTGCAGCAGGGATTTCCTAGTCACATCATAAAATTTAATATTAAGGATGATGTAACCCAAGAGCAATTATACATAAACTTTAATCCTCCACTACTAAAAACAGTATTTAACAACTTAATAAGAAATGCCTGTAAATACTCAGAAAATAAGGTGGTGAATATTAAAGTAGAAACTAAAGACAATCATTTAAATATTCATATTGAAAATGATGGTGAAAAATTAACTGCCGAAGAAATACCTTTTCTTATGGAACCCTTTTTTAGGGGAAACAATGCCATCAGTAAAAAAGGCTTTGGACTTGGGTTATCCATTACCAAAAGAATTGCCGAGATGTATAAAACACAAATAATATATACGTCAACCACTGATACCAATGTATTTACAATCTCAATTCCTTTAAACAAGATAATTTAAGCTACTTTTAAGGTTAATTTTAATAACCTATTAAGTATTGGGTGGCAACTTGCAAGCTGAAAAACTTTGCCATCAACATGAATAAAATAACAATTGTATGGGTTGCCCTGTTTTCGCTCTTTTTTACGGCCAAAGCACAAGATACTTTACACTTAAATTTACGACAAACCGATAGTATATTTCTTACCAAAAACCTTAGCTTACTTGCTGCAAGGTACAAGGTAGATGCTTCTAAAGCATTGGTACAACAGGCCAAACTATGGGATAATCCAACTTTAAGCACCGAGTGGAATTTATATAATGGTGTAAAAAAACAGTTCTTTGATGTTGGTAGCACTGGACAAAAAATTATAAGTATTGAGCAAGTAGTTTCTATCGCTGGTAAACGTAACAAACATATCCAGCTGGCTAAGGCCAATCTTTCATTTTCGCAATTAGAGTTTTATGAGCTAATGCGTAGTTTAAAAACAGAACTACATGTAAATTTTTATAAAATATATTACACCAGCATTACCATTGATAAATACAAAATACAGCTAGAAGTATTAGGTGGAATTATAGATGCATTACAATTGCAAAATAAAAAAGGAAATATACCGCTTAAAGATGTGTTGCGCTTAAAAACAATTTATTATCAGCTAAACAATGAGCGCACAGAGTTAGTAAGCGAACAAGCAGAAGCAAATCAGCAACTAAAAACCTTACTTCAAACAACATCAAACATAGTACCCTTGCCTGATGATAAAGAAATAAATAAATATAACATTTCAAATACTGCATTAACTGCTTTACAAGAAAAAGCAATAAATAATAGACCAGATTTAAAGCAAGTTGAAAACCTTAACCAACAGGCTGAACTTAGTTACAAATTGCAGCGTAGTATGGCTTATCCTGATTTACGAATTGGAGCCACTTACGACCAATCTGGTAGTTACATTAACAATTACACGGGAGTAACGGTGGGTTTTGATTTGCCAATTTTAAACAGAAACCAAGGAAATATTAAATACGCAAAAGCTATAATACAACAGAACAAATTGGAAGTAGATAAAAAAACAATCACTATAAAAAATGAGGTTGCCGCTACTTTTCAAAAAGTAATTCAAGTAGAGCAAGAGTACCAAAAAATAGATGAAGACTTTGATAAAAAGTTTGAAGAATTAAACCAAGGTGTAATAGCAAATTTTCAGAAAAGGAATTTATCGTTAATTGAATTTACAGATTTTTTAGAAGCATACAATAATAGCGTGCAACAAATAAATAAACTTAAACAAAATAGGATTGAAACATATGAAGAACTTAACTATGTTATTGGCGAAGAACTTTTTAAATAAACCATTTGCTATAATATGCTTGTTAACACTAACACTAGTTGGTTGCAAGCACAGCCAAATAGACACAGAGACCAATAAAACCTTTGTGCTAAGTGATACTATGATGCAGCGCATAGAAATTACAAAAGCAGCAAACAAACCAATTGAATTACAGCTAAAATTAGCTGGTAAAATTGTAGCAGATGAAAATAAGTTAGTTGAAATTTTTCCATTAGTGGGTGGTAATGTTGCCGAGCTAAATGCCGAGTTAGGCGATTATGTGCACAAAGGCAAAGTACTTGCAGTAATAAAAAGTGGAGAGGTAGCCGATTTTGAACGCCAGTTAATTGATGCGCAAAGCGACTTATTGGTAGCACAAAAAAACTTACGCGTAACGGAGGATTTATTTGAGAGTAAACTTGCCTCAGAACGTGATGTGCTTGGAGCAAAAAATGAAGTAAATAAAACCAATGCCGAGCTTAGCAGAATTAAAGAAATATTTAGTATTTATGGTATAGATAAAAAAGCCGAGTACCAAGTAAAAGCACCAATAAGTGGATTTATAATAGAGAAAAAAATAAACAGAGATATGCAATTGCGCTCTGATAAATCGGACAATATTTTTACCATAGCCGAGATAAATGATGTATGGGTAAATGCCAATGTTTACGAAAGTGATATAGCTAAAATAAAGGCGAACATGACAGCCGAAATTAAAACATTAAGCTATCCAGATAGTACTTTTCATGGGCATGTAGATAAAATTTACAACATACTTGATCCTCAAACAAAAACCATGAAAGTGCGCATTAAATTAAAAAATGCAAACTACATGCTAAAGCCCGAAATGAATGCCACCATTACGCTTTATTATAGCGAAGGCGGAAGCATGTTGGCTGTACCATCAAGATCAGTAATTTTTGATAAAAGCAAAACCTACTTAATGATATTTAAAGATAAGTACAATATTGAAACGCGCGAAGTAGAGGTGTACAAACAAGTAGATGATGTAACTTATATCAAAAAAGGACTTGAGGTTGGCGAACAAATAATTAGTAAAAACCAATTGCTGATTTATGATGCACTTAATGATTAAACAACCCAAAATAATATTAAGCCTAGTGTTTTGTTTAACTATGATAAATAAAATTAAAGCACAAATTGGTTTTGATAGCAGCAAAGTTCAAATACATTTTCAACAAACTGTTGTAACACAATACCACACTAAATTTAATTCTCCTTATCAAGGTACAAATAGTTTGCAACCATCAGAACCAGGGGCAACATCACTAACCACTACATTATTTTTAGGAGTACGCTTATTAAAAAATACAGTTTTATACTTTAATCCAGAAATAGCCGGAGGAGCTGGCTTAAGTAAAGCAACAGGGCTTGCTGGTTATGCTAATGGCGAGACTTTTAGGGTAGGCAACCCAAAGCCACAAGTGTACGTGGGTAGGTTATATATCGACCATTATTTTGCAATTTCTGATAAAAAAATTGCGTTTGAAGAAGGCCCAAATGAGTTAGCAGGATTAAGGCCAGAAAAATATGTGAGGGTTATTGGAGGAAGATTTGCCATGAGTGATTTTTTTGATAACAACGATTATAGCCACGATCCAAGAACACAGTTTTTAAATTGGAGTTTAATGGGTTATGGAGCATACGATTATGCAGCAAATACACGTGGTTACACATGGGGAGGTATTGTAGAATTAGGGTTAGAAAAATGGGCAATAAGGGCTTCTGCAGCTATGGTTCCGCGCACCGCAAATGCATCACAAATGAATCCAGATTTGAAAAATGCACTAGCCAAACAAATAGAATTTGAATACCGCTGGGATAAAATAAAAAAAGGATGTTTAACCTTATTGGCTTATCAAAATAAGGCAAATATGGGCAACTATACTCAAGCCGTTTTGCAAGCAACTAACAATAATCAATTACCCGATATTACATCTACCAGAATAGTTGGAAATACCAAATGGGGCGTTGGCTTAAACTTAGCCCAACAGGTAACAAATAATACTGGAGCATTTGCTCGTGTAAGCTACAACGATGGGAAAAATGAAACTTGGATGTTTACCGAAATTGATAATAGCATAAGTTTAGGACTGAACGGAAAAGGCACTAAATGGAAACGCGGTAACGACACTTGGGGAGCCGCATTTGTAAGCAACGGCATATCTGCAAATCACCAAAAATATTTAGCAAATGGCGGAATAGGATTTATGACTGGGGATGGAAAATTAAACTATAACCGTGAGCATATTTTTGAAGCATTTTACAGCATTATGCTCCACGATAATCATTTCTTTTTATCGCCCGATTATCAGTTTGTGCTTAACCCTGCTTATAATAAAGATAGAGGTCCGGTAAGTTTATTTGCATTAAGAGTTCACGTTAAGTTTTAACAAAAAAATTTATGAATAAGTTTATTAAAAATATAATTGGTTTCTCGCTGAAAAATAAATTTTTCACCTTTTTTATGGTGTTAATTTTAATTGTAGCCGGTGTAGTATCATACTTAAATACACCAATTGAGGCATTTCCAGATGTTACCAATACACAAATAATTATAGTAACAGAATGGAATGGAAGAAGCGCTGAAGAGATTGAACGTTTTGTAACCATACCTATTGAAGTAAGTATGAATAGCGTGCAGAAAAAAACAAATGTGCGTAGTATTACCATGTTTGGTTTATCTGTAATTAAAATAATTTTTGATGATGATGTAGAAGATTTTTTTGCACGCCAACAAGTAAATAACCAATTACGTAACATACAATTGCCAGAAGGTGTAAACCCAGATGTGCAGCCACCCTACGGCCCAACAGGTGAGATTTTTAGGTATGTATTAGCTAGTAAAACAAAAGACACGCGCGAATTATTAACCCTACAAAATTGGGTTATTGATAGACAACTAAGATCTGTTGCTGGTGTAGCAGATGTGGTAGCATTTGGTGGTAGAGAAAAAATTTATGAAATACGGGTTAACCCAACCTTATTAAACAAGTATGCATTAACACCACTAGATGTGTACAATGCAGTAACAAAAAGTAACATAAACGTAGGTGGCGATGTGATAGAAAAAAATGGCCAGGCTTATGTAGTGCGTGGTATTGGTTTGCTTGATAAGATAGAAGACATTGAAAATATCATTGTAGAAAACATTAATGGAACACCTGTATTGGTGAGAAATTTAGCTGAAGTTATACAAAGTGATGCACCAAGAGTTGGGCAAGTTGGATTAAACGATAATGATGATGTAGTAGAAGGCATTATTGTGATGCGAAAAGGTGAAAACCCTAGTGAGGTTTTAGCACGGGTAAAAGATAAAATAGCCGACTTAAACGATCGTGTATTGCCAGATGACGTAAAAATGGAAACATTTTACGATAGAGATAATCTGATGCATTTTACCACAAAAACCGTAATGCATAATTTACTTGAAGGCATTATACTGGTTACTGTAATTGTGTTTTTATTTATGGCCGATTGGCGAACTACAGTCATCGTTTCGATAGTTATTCCATTGTCACTTTTATTTGCATTTTTTTGTTTGCGTTTAAAAGGGATGAGTGCAAACTTACTTTCATTGGGTGCAATTGATTTTGGTATTATTATAGATGGTGCGGTGGTGATGGTGGAAGGGATTTTTGTAACCCTAGATGCACTCTCCCGAAGGGTTGGTATGGAGCGCTTTAATAAGCTCTCAAAATTAGGATTAATTAAAAAAACGGGTGGAGAGTTAGGCAAAGCAGTTTTCTTCTCAAAACTAATTATCATCACCGCTTTATTACCCATTTTTGCCTTTCAAAAAGTTGAAGGAAAAATGTTTTCTCCTTTAGCCTATACATTAGGATTTGCATTGTTAGGTGCATTAATATTTACCCTTACTTTGGTACCAGTTTTAGCATCTATTTTACTAAAGAAAAATGTTAAAGAAAGGCATAATCCCTTTGTGATATTTATTCAAAATTATGTGGTAAAAGGTTTTGATTGGTGCTTTAGAAATAAGCGTAAAAGTGTAATTACAACGGCTGCTATCTTAATACTAACCTTATTCTCGGCAAAGTTTATGGGAACTGAGTTTTTACCTCAACTAAACGAAGGTGCGCTCTGGGTTGAAGCAAAAATGCCCATGAGTATGTCGCTAAATGAAACGGTAAAAATGGTAAGTGTTTTGCGTAATAAACTTAAAGAGTTTCCGGAAGTAAATGGCGTATTATCACAAACAGGTAGATCGAATGATGGAACCGACCCAAGTGGATTTTATTACGTGCAAATGCAAGTAAATTTAAAACCAAAAGAAGAATGGACGAGAAAGCTATCTACCGACAATTTAATTGAAGAGATGGATAAGGAGTTGAAAAAATATCAAGGTATAAACTACAACTACTCGCAACCAATTATTGATAATGTAGCCGAAGCTGTGGCGGGAATGAATGCAAATATTGCGGTAAAAATTTATGGAGAAGATTTAGACAAACTTGATGAAATTGCCAATAAAGTGCTTGAGCAAATTAACCATGTAAATGGAATTAAAGATGCAGGTATTTTACGCAATGTTGGTCAACCAGAAATGCAAATAGTATTAAGCGACCAAAAAATGGGTTTGTATGGAATAGCGGTGAGTGATGCGCAAGCGGTAATAGAAATGGCTATTGGTGGCAAAACAGCCAATGTAAAATACGAGGGTGAGCGTAAGTTTGATATTAGAATTAGGTATCCAGAAGAATACAGAAGAACTGAAGATGATATAAGGCGATTAATGGTGCCCACATTAAATGGACAAAAAATTCCATTAAGCGAAATTGCAACTATAAAAACCTTAACAGGACCAGCATTTGTTTATCGTGATAACAATAACCGTTTTATTGGTGTTAAATTCTCGGTGCGCGAGCGTGATTTAGGAAGCACAATTGCCGAAGCACAAAAAAATGTAAAAAACAGTATTAAACTTCCTAAGGGATATTCTATTACTTGGACAGGTGAGTTTGAAAACCAAGTGCGTGCAACAAATAGGTTAGGCCAAGTGGTACCAATATCCCTTATCACTATTTTTATCATACTATTTATCATGTTTGGTAATGTTTTAGATTCTGCATTGGTATTGGTAAATGTTCCTTTTGCAATTATTGGAGGTATATGGGCATTACAAGTTGCAGGTATTAATTTTGGAATATCCGCAGGTGTAGGTTTTATTGCCTTATTTGGTATTTGTGTTCAAAATGGAGTAATACTTATACAAGTTTTTAGAAACAACTTACATAATGGAATGTTGCTTGATGATGCCATTAAGCAAGGTGTTCAATCGCGCATACGCCCGGTGGTAATGACAGCAATGATGGCGGCTATTGGATTGTTGCCAGCAGCAATATCTACTGGTATTGGCAGCGAAACTCAAAAACCTTTAGCAGTAGTAATTATAGGTGGATTAATTACAGCAACAGTATTAATATTATTGGTTTTTCCAATTGTGGTTAAAGTGTTTTACCGTAAATTTAAAGTAGCATAAATTAATAAGGCGAGCCTAAACTAATTGGCTCGCCTTAATGCTATTTATTTTAAACTAATTTAGCTTCTACGTTCACCAATTTGTTGTCGCCACATGGCGTAGTACAATCCTTTTTCATTCAGTAAATCTTGGTGTTTACCTGTTTCTACTACTTCGCCTTTTTCTAATACAAAAATATTATCAGCATGCATAATAGTAGATAATCTGTGTGCAATTAATACGGTAATATTTTCGCGTGTGTGAGATATCTTTTTAATGGTATCAGAAATTGCTTCTTCGGTTAAAGAATCAAGTGCCGAAGTTGCTTCATCAAACACCATAATACGCGGATGACGGAGCAATGCACGTGCGATAGATAACCGTTGTTTTTCGCCACCACTCAGCTTCATTCCACCTTCGCCAATTACTGTATCCAAGCCATTTTCGCTACGTTCTACAATATTTAAACAAGCAGCCATTTCTAATACCTTATTTAACTCTTGGTTGGTTGCAGTTGGTTTTACAAACAATAAATTTTCGCGTATAGTACCCGAAAACAGTTGTGTATCTTGAGTAACAAAACCAAGTTGTTGTTGTAACTCATCTTTATCTATTTGGGTTGATGGAATATTATTGTACAATATTTGCCCAGATTTAGGATTATATAAACCCACTAATAATTTTACCAATGTACTTTTGCCACTTCCACTTGGGCCAACAAAGGCAATGGTTTCGCCTTTATTTACATTAAAACTTATTTTACTTACCGCATCATAATTTGCAGATTTGTGCCTAAATACAACCTCATCAAACTGCATGTTATTTATTGCTCCTAAAACTTTTGGATTTGCTGGTTTTGGCTCCAGCGGAATACTCATTAATTGTTTAAAATTAACTAACGAAGCTTCTGCCTCTCGGTAACTAATTATTACATTACCTACTTCTTGTAAAGGACCAAAAATAAAGAACGAATAAAACTGCAAGGTGATAATTTCGCCTACACTTAACTCTCCGTTAAAAATTAAATACAATAACATAAACAAAATACTTTGCCTGAGTAGGTTTACCAATGTGCCTTGCACAAAAGATATACTCCTAATATCGCGTACTTTTTTTAGCTCAAGTTGTAATATTTTAGTTGTGGTACTATTTAATCGTTCTGTTTCTTGGTTGGTTAATCCCAAGCTTTTAACCAACTCAATATTACGCAAACTCTCTGTAGTGCTACCAGCCAAAATACGCGTTTCACTCACAATTTTTGTTTGTACTTTTTTAATTCGTTTTGATAAAGAGTTGGTGATAATACCCAAGAAAGTAGCCGCAATAACATAAGCTACAATTAAACCGCCATGCACGTTAATTGCATAAACCATTACAAACACAATACCCACAACCGATGCAAACAAAATATTAATAAAGCTCATGATAAACTTTTCGTTATCAGTGCGCACTTTCTGTAAAATATTTAATGTTTCGCCACTGCGTTGGTCTTCAAACTCGCTAAACGGAACTTGCAAAGTATGTTGCAATCCATCGGTATAAATATCGGCCCCAAGCTTTTGTATAACTAAGTTTACAGTATAATCTTGAAAAGCTTTAGCAATACGACTAACCATTGCCACACCAATTGCAGCAAGTACTAATAAGCCCGCTCCTTTTATAAACTCCTCTTTGGTAAAATCGCTAGCATGTTGCGCATATTGGTCAATTATTTTACCATAAATTAATGGGTCTAATAACGAAAAAACTTGGTTAATAGTAGCAAACAACATCGAAAGTGCTACCAGCTTTTTATATCTTTTAAGGTAATTAATTAATATTTTCATCTAAAAAAGTAAGGTTGCAATTTTACAGCTTAATTTATACAATACGTTTTATGTATTTAACTATACAGTGTTTGGTAGGTAAGTAGGCTTAAATAGTAGGTAAAAACAACTTCTATTTAATGATTATTAATGATTAAGGTGAAGTAATTAATGCAATTGAGTTCCTCTTCATACCTAAAATCAGTAACCAAAAAATACCAATTAAACCAAGTTATTGTTGTGCAAAAATCAACATGATAAAGTTCACTAAGCAATTTAAAATAAATTTGGCTAAT
>JAUCCO010000036.1:0-26775 GCA_034676125.1 Bacteroidia bacterium | reverse complement strand
TACTGCATTTTGGCCATTATTAAGCGGGGTGAAGTTTATGCTTCGGATATTTTGGAGGAGCTAAAACAAGCCGAACTTATTGTGGTAGAAGGAACGCTTTATCCTTTATTAACAAGGCTTAAAAATGAAGGCTTATTAAGCTACCAATGGGTTGAATCAAAATCGGGCCCACCGCGTAAGTATTTTCAACTAACAGATGATGGAAATACATTTTTAAATGAGTTAGGTTTTACCTGGAGTGAACTAACCAACTCTGTAAATCAAATTATAAATAAAACACAAAACCCCAATTAGTATAAACTTATGAATAAGGTAGTAAATATTAACCTAAATGGCATTATTTTAAGTATTGATGAGGTTGCTTATGAGCAGCTAAAACAATACATAGATGCATTGCACAAACACTTTGCAGGAACAGAAGGGGCTGACGAAATTATTTCGGATATAGAAACACGTATTGCAGAGCTGTTGCAACTTAAAATTAAAGATGCGTACAATGTAATTTTATCAAAAGATGTAAGTGATGTAATTGCAATTATGGGCAACCCATGGGAGATGGATGGCGAAGAAGAACAGGAGCAAAAATCTTCTTCAACCAACTCGTCAAACCAAAGCTCAAACCAAAATACTAACCAAAACTTTGGTAGTAAAAAACTAAAACGCGACCCACATAATAAAATAGTTAGTGGTGTGTGTGGTGGTATTGGAAATTTTTTAAACATAGATCCAATAATTGCACGTGCAGGCTTTTTAGTTTCGTTTTTTGTATTTGGAACAGGCTTTTTATTGTACATCATTCTTTGGGTAATTATGCCCGAAGCAAGTCCAGATGAATTGCCACAGTTTTCTGGAACCATTTCGCGTAAACTTTTTCGCAATACCGATAATAAAGCAATAGGTGGTGTTTGCTCTGGCATAGCGGCATATCTTGGTACAACTGAGGTGGCAATTAGGGTTGTTTTTGTGATAGCATTTTTTGCATTTGGTACTGGTTTATTAGCTTATTTATTATTGTGGATTATCATTCCAGCTGCCAACACTTCAACTGAAAAATTGCAGATGAAAGGTAATAATATCGACATTAATAATATTGAACGTGAAATACGCAATGCAGCAACAAATATTAGTAATAAAGCCACAGCCAGCCCCGTTTTAACTCGATTGGTAAAATTAGTAACCATTGTAATTGGGTTGATGGTTTTGTTGATGATAGTAGTACCAAGTAGCATATTGTTTATACTATTATTGTTTAGTGTGGATGGTGGTGGAGATTTTGCTGATTTTATAAAAATTGTTACCATAAATGATAGCATTTTGTTATTGGCCAAGTGGGGTACAAATGCAATTATTTTATCAGTAATTTTAGGATTCTTTTCATTGGCTTATCAATTAATAACCCATAAAAAAATTAAGTACTTATCTATTGTAACTACCATCTTGTTTTTTGTAGGTGTGGTAATGACAATTGCTGCGGTGTTTAGCTACCGTAGCGAAATAAAAAATGAAGTTACCTTGGTAACAAACGAACAAGAGCTTGCAGTAAACGATACCTTATTGATAAAATTAAATCCTAAGTTTTTGGATGATGATGTTGATGAGTTTGATATAAATTTTGATAATGGAAAAGTATCTTGGAAAATGCAAAACGGCATGTTGCTTTTTGAAGAACCAAGGTTAACCATAAAAGCATCTACCAATAACCTAATGCAGGTTAAAATGAAACGTGAATCGTGGGGAAGCAGCATACTAGAAGCAGAGCAACTTGCAAACGATGCATCATTAAATGTAGTAGCAACAAGCCAAAGTGTGGTGTTTGATAATGGTGTAAGCATGGGCGATCATCCATTTAAAAACCAGAAAATAACGTTAGGATTGTGGTTGCCCGTGGGTACAATTGTAAAAATGCAATACGAGGCATTAGAATTTTTAAAAGACGATGCGTATGCTGATGATTTTGATGATGACGAAATTGACGAAACCCAATATGCTTATTTTAAAGTAACCAATAATGGATTGGTTTATTTACCTCAACCAAAATCTGATTGGGAAGCTAAAATTGAAATAGAAGAAACCGTTACAGATAGTTTGTCAAACGATAAGAAAACCAAGGTTGTTACCCGCACCAAAAAAGTTGGTCCAATAACCTTTAAAAAAACAAAAACGATAGAGACAAAATAATTTTACTACAACCCACATTTAATCAGCCTACGGTTTATGCCGTGGGCTGTTTTGGTTTATTGAGCACAATGCTCAGTAATAATTCCTATCTCGATTTATGTTTGTTTTGTTAGAGAAATCCGAGTTACCACTAATTGCCATTATTAATTTCAATAAGTTTTAGGTTTAAATTTTGATGTTTGAAATTTCATAAACAATTACTAAGTTCGAATTATGAAATTCTAATCGAACGCAATGAAGTTTGAATTAGAACAACTTAAAATTAAGATTATGAAATTTTTTGGAGTGCTGTTACCCATTTTTTTTGTATTAAATTCATTCGGTCAAAAGCTTGATTCCATTTTTGAGGTCAACCCTAAGAATGCAATTTACTTGGAGTTGGGAGGCAATAGTATTTTATATGGATTAAACTACGAGAGAGGTTTCTCAAGAATAGCAAATTACACTTTTGCAGCAAGTATAGGTTATGGATTTTCTTCTAGCAATTTGGGTGTATTTAGTGATATTGTTGTACCATTTGAAATAAAGATGTATAACGGAATTGGTAAAAAAAATCATCTGGAATTCGGCTTGGGAGCGACATATTTTTACGATACAGACAGGCCTGATAGAGTTGAAAATGGCGTAAAGGTGCCTCAAACAAAACACCGAGCCGTCAATTTTATAAGATTAGGATATAGATACACATCAAATAATGGTATTCTGTTAAGAGTTGGCTTGACTCCGTTAGTAGATGTAAACGCTAAACCAGTTGTAAACTTGTTTGGAGGAATTTCTTTAGGCTATAGATTTAAATAAATTAACTATGATTTGTTAAAACCATAATTGAAGTCTACTTAATTTCTTGTATTTAATCTGGGTTAATTTTATTTCTTTATAAAAACTTAATTTAGTATAGCAACTGTTGTGTATCGTGTTGTAAATATTTACATTTGATGGTGGTTGTTTTTGTTCAATGTTAAACTTCATCTGCTTTGAGAAATTTTTTTACTCCTTTTACTCTTTCAATTTTACTATTTGTAAGTTTTCTTACACCAACTAAAACCTATGCTCAATATACTCAAATCACCGATTTTATAAGCAATGACTCCATTACTGGAGCAAACCCTGTGGGCGATTTAATTAATGTAGGCGATACGTTGTATGGTTTAACAAAGTACGGTGGTGCAAATAATAAAGGTACTTTATTTAAAATTTTACCTGATGGAACTGCTCATACCATACTTTTTAATTTTACAGTTTTGGCAGATGGAAGTAACCCCAGTGGTTCATTGATTTATGATGGCACTTTTTTATATGGAACTACAGAAACAGGTGGAACTTATAATGGTGGGACCATATTTAAAATTTTACTAGACGGTAGTGGTTTTTCTTCATTGCTTAGTTTTTCGGGGTATGCCAGCGGAATGTATCCCAGAGGCTCGCTATTACTTGATGGTGGTTTTTTATATGGATTGACTTCCTTAGGAGGCTCAAATAGTAAAGGAACGATATATAAAATTGGAACCAATGGCACTGGTTTTGTAAAATTATTAGACTTTAATGGTACAACGAAAGGAAGTACTCCCTATGGTTCATTAATTATTGATAGTAACTTCTTATACGGTACAACCAGTGTTGGAGGTATACATAATAAAGGTACAATTTTTAAAATTGGCACCAACGGAACTGGATTTACTAAATTAAAAGATTTTGATAGCACTACAACCGGACTTAATCCAGTTGGCTCCTTAATAATTGATAGTAATTTTTTGTATGGTACAACTCGGTTAGGTGGTATTAACAATAAGGGTACAATTTTTAAAATTAAAACCAATGGAACTGAATACACAAAACTGTTAGAATTTGATGGCACAACCAACGGTAGTAGCCCTTACGGTTCCTTGATTTCTGATGGCTCTTTTTTATATGGAATGACACGGGAAGGCGGCACAAACTATAGTGGCGTAGCATTTAAAATTAGGTTTGATGGTACAGGGTATGCTAAGCTATTAAATTTCGAAACTTTTGCTAAAGGTAATAGGCCAATTGGTTCGTTAATTTTTATGGATAGTTTTTTGTTTGGTATGACGCAGTATGGCGGTGTAAATAATGATGGAACCCTATTTAAAGTTAAAATGGATGGCACTAACTATGCAAAACTATTTGATTTTGCAGGTCCAAAAAATGGAAGTACACCAAGAAGCCCATTAACAAAAGCAGGCAATTTTTTATATGGAACTACTTTTAGTGGAGGTTTAAACAATAGTGGAACCATATATAAAATATCAACCCAAATGCCTGGATACACTAAGATTTTAGACTTTGCAGCATATACAGGTGCTGGCTTTCCTATAGGTGCACTTTGTGCAGATAGCACTTTTTTGTATGGTGCAACATATGGCGGTGGTACAAACAATATAGGCACAATTTTTAAAATTAGACATGATGGAACTGGTTACACCACCTTGGTTAATTTTGAAGGTGCAGCAAATGGAAGTTATCCTTATGGCTATTTAATTATTGTTGATAGTTTTTTGTACGGCATGACTTATACTGGTGGCATAAGTGATGGTGGTACTATTTTTAAAGTAAAAAAGGATGGAACTGGATTTGCCAAACTACTTAATTTTACAGGAGCCTCAAACGGGAAAAATCCTATTGGAGGATTAGTTTATAATGGTACTTTTTTATACGGTATGACTTATTATGGAGGTGCAACCGATGACGGAACACTTTTTAAAATATTACCCGATGGCACTGGCTTTGCTAAGCTTGTTGATTTTGGAGGAATGGTAGATGGACGTAATCCTGAAGGCAGTTTAATTATGGACAGTACTTTTTTATACGGCATAACTAATTATGGCGGCTTATTTAATCGAGGTACGCTATTTAAAATTAAGGCTGATGGCACACAACTTGCCAATTTGTACAACTTTGGAGGCGTTGCAAGTGGTAGTATTCCTGTTGGCTCTTTACTAGATTATAACGGAAGTTTTTATGGGGCTACAAGTTACGGTGGTGTATACGATAAAGGAATGCTTTATAAAATTAATAGTAATGGAGCAGGTTACACAAAACTCTATGATTTTAAAGGCGCAAACAATGGCAGCAACCCAGTAGGTTCGTTAATTAATGATAGTGCTTTTTTGTATGGCACCACATACGGTGGCGGTGCAGCAAATATTGGTACTGTATTTAAGTTTAAGGAGTGTGCGCCAAGTAGTGGTATAGATGTTCAATATGCATGTAAATCCTATAAGTGGATGGATAGCATTACTTACACGGCATCAAACGATATTGCAAAATGGACTTTAACTAATATGATTGGTTGTGATAGTGTGGTAACTTTAAAATTAACCATTGATGATCACATTGCTTCTACAGATGTTCAAACAGCATGTATATCCTACAAATGGATGGATAGTATTACTTACACTTCATCAAACGATACAGCAAAATGGATATTGAAGACAGCAGCCGGTTGTGATAGTTTAGTAACACTAAACTTAACCATTAATCATCCAACTACAGCTATAGATGTTCAAACAGCATGTGGCGCATACAAATGGATGGATAGTATTATTTATACTTCATCAAACAATACTGCACAATGGATTTTAACCAATGCCGCAGGTTGTGATAGTGTAATTACATTAAACTTAACCATTAGGCAGCCAACTTATTCAGTTGATGTTCAAACAGCGTGCGGCTCCTACAAATGGATAGATAGTATTATTTATACATCATCGAACGATACTGCCAAATGGAAATTGACCAATGCCGCAGGTTGTGATAGTACAATAACATTAAACTTAACCATTAAGCAGCCAACCACTGCAATAGATAATCACACAGCATGTGGTTCTTACAACTGGATGGATAGTATTACTTATACTTCATCAAATAATACAGCAAAATGGATATTAAACAATGCCGCAGGTTGCGATAGCACAATTACATTAAACCTAACCATTAATACGGTTGATGTTGGTGTAACAAAAAACAAATCAACAATAACTGCTAATAATGCTACTGCAACAGCCTACCAATGGTTAAATTGTGATAATGATTATGCAATTATTACAGCAGAAAATGCACAAAGTTTTACTGCTAAAGTTAATGGTAATTATGCAGTAGAAATAAAAGAAAATGGTTGCACCGATACTTCTGCTTGTGTTGCAATAACAAATGTTGGTATACAAGATTTAGTAGTAAATTCAAGTGTTTCTATATTTCCAAATCCATCCGCTAATTTTATAACCATTAAAACCAATGATGTTTATTTAAATAAAACGTATAGCATATTTAATGCACTTGGACAGCAAGTTTTATCAGGTAAATTAGCTAACGAAACCACAATTCTAGATATCTCATCCTTAACAAAAGGATTTTATTTTATGCAAATTGGCGAGGAAGAAAAACAAATATTTAAGTTAATGAAGAAGTAGGCTTTAAAATTATTTTTACTTTTTTTTGATTTAAAAGGGGTGTCTAATTTTGTACTTTAACCTCAATGCTTTTCAAGCCAAATTTGTGTTTGCAAATCAACCAAAATAACAAGCCATTTATATTGCTAAAACATAACTGCTAAATTATTAGCTAATATGCTGTTCTATCTAGTAAAATTTAATACCTTGCATCGGTTTTATTGAATATAAAAAGACATGACGAACAAGGATTATACACTACGATTATCAGGACTAGAACCACTAGTAATATTTGAAGGTTCAAACTTTATTAATGTTGGCGAGCGTACAAATGTTACTGGCTCAAAAATGTTTTTAAGATTAATAAGAGAAGGTAATTTTGAAAAAGCGTTAGAAGTAGCACGCGAGCAAGTTGCAGGTGGAGCGCAGGTTATAGATATTAACATGGATGAAGGGATGCTTGATGGCGTTGAAACCATGACTAAGTTTTTGCATTTGGTAATGGCCGAACCTGATATTTCTAAAGTGCCCATTATGATTGATTCGAGTAAATGGGAAATACTTGAAGCCGGTTTAAAGTGTGTGCAAGGCAAGTGCATTGTAAATTCTATTTCACTTAAAGGTGGAGAAGCAGAGTTTATTTATCAAGCAAAAATTGTAAAGCGCTTTGGTGCTGCAGTTATTGTAATGTTGTTTGATGAGGATGGACAAGCAGATAATTACAAACGTAGAATTGAAATTGCAGAAAGAGCATATCGCATTTTAACAGAGATTGTTCATTTCCCTGCAGGCGATATTATTTTCGACCCAAATATATTTCCGGTTGCAACTGGTTTAGAAGAACACAGGCGAAACGCAATTGATTTTTTTGAAGGTACAAAATGGATTAAAGATAACTTACCAGGTGCCAAAATTAGTGGGGGTGTTTCAAATGTTTCGTTTTCGTTTAGAGGTAATGATAAGGTGCGTGAAGCCATGCATTCGGCCTTTTTGTATCATGCCATAAAAAATGGAATGGATATGGGTATTGTTAACCCAAGTCAGCTTGAGGTATACGACCAAATTGATAAAGATTTATTGGAGTTTGTTGAGGATGTTTTGTTAGATAGAAAAGAAGATGCAACTGAACGTTTACTTGAGTATGCCGAAAAAATAAAAGGAAAAGGTAAAGAAAAAGTGGTTGATGATGAGTGGAGAAAAGGTACTGTTGAAGAAAGATTAAGCCATTCGCTTATAAAAGGAATTGTTGAGTTTATTGATATTGATACCGAAGAAGCATATCAAAAATTAGGTAAGCCAATTGAAGTTATTGAAGGGCCTTTAATGGCTGGAATGAATGTGGTGGGAGATTTATTTGGTCAAGGAAAAATGTTTTTGCCACAGGTTGTAAAAAGTGCCCGTGTTATGAAAAAAGCGGTGGCTTATTTAACGCCTTATTTAGAAGAAGAAAAACGTTTAGCAGGTACTAAAGCAGGTGGCGGGCAAGGTAAAATTTTACTTGCCACTGTTAAAGGTGATGTGCATGATATTGGTAAAAATATTGTAGGTGTTGTATTAGCTTGTAACAACTTTGAAATTGTTGATATGGGTGTAATGGTGCCAGCTGATAAAATTTTAGAACGTGCTAAAGCCGAAAATGCTGATATAATTGGATTGAGCGGTTTAATTACGCCTAGTTTAGATGAAATGGTGCATGTGGCCAAAGAAATGGAACGCTTGGGTTTAAAAACTCCCTTATTAATTGGTGGAGCCACAACTTCACGTGTGCATACGGCAGTTAAAATAGATCAACATTATAGCGGTCCTGTGGTGCATGTTTTAGATGCAAGTAAAAGTGTTCCGGTAGCACAAAGTTTAATTAATAAAACTAACCGACCAATTTTTGAAGCCAAAACAAAAGCTGATTATGCGCAGTTTAGAGAAGATTATAAAAACAGAACACGCGAAAAGAATTTTGTTACACTTGAAAAAGCACGTGCTAATAAAATAAAAGTTGAAGCAAAGAATATTGTAGCTCCAAGTTTTACTGGGGTTAAAGTATTTGATGATTTTCCGCTAAGCGAATTGCGTGAATATATAGATTGGACACCATTTTTTATGACTTGGGAATTGGCAGGTCGTTATCCTAAAATTTTAGATGATGAAATAGTAGGGGTAGAGGCTAGAAATTTGTTTAACGATGCCAATAAAATGTTGGATGAAGTTATTGGTAAAAAACTACTTAAAGCAAAAGCTGTAATTGGTTTTTGGCCAGCAAATGCTGTTGGCGATGATGTGAAAGTAAAGTTAACAGATGATGAAGAAGCAACCTTCCATTTCCTGCGCCAACAAAGCGAAAAAGCTGAAGGCCAAACATACAATTGCCTTGCAGATTTTGTAGTTCCGCAAACCGAAAATGTAACTGATTATATGGGTGGATTTGCAGTAACTACAGGTATTGGTATTGAAAAACTAATTGAGGAATACGAAAAAAATCATGATGATTATAATAGCATTATGATAAAAGCAATGGCCGATAGATTGGCAGAAGCTTTTGCGGAAAGAATGCACGAATTGGTGCGTAAAGAATATTGGGGATACGCCAAATCAGAAAACTTAGATACAGCCGACTTAATTAAAGAAGATTACCAAGGTGTTCGTCCTGCGCCAGGTTATCCTGCTTGCCCAGATCATACCGAAAAACGAATTTTATTTGATGCACTTCAAGCCGAGAAAAATGCAGAAATAAACTTAACAGAAAGTTTTGCCATGTATCCAGCATCAAGTGTAAGTGGCTTTTATTTTGCCCATCCACAAAGCAAGTATTTTGGAATAGGAAAAATTAATAAAGACCAAGTTGATGAGTATGCACAACGCAAAGGCGAGTCAGTTGAGTTTATTGAAAAATGGTTATCTCCAAATTTAGGATACGACAATTAGTGAATGCAATTTAATTGAGCTATTAAATAGCCTCCAGATTTATCTGGAGAAAACATATAAAAAAAATGCAAGAGATAATTAAATCTCTTGCATTTTTTTTGCATAATTATTGTTGAAAGTTAAGCCTTATTTAACGGTAAATTTTATTGCTTTAGTTTCACCATCAATGGTAACTACTGCATAATAAAAACCACTGTTAAATGTAGAAATATCAACGCCTACATTTTGGTTTACATTAACTGTTTGGTTGTAGTTAGCCATTTCTTGGCCTAAAATATTTACAATACTAATATTGGTATTTTCAGCTTTTTTGGTGTTAAACTTTAAATAAACAGTACCACTTGCTGGGTTAGGGAATAAAGTAATGATGTTGTTCTTAATTGTAACTTCACTCAATCCAACATTTTCTTGTACATCTATCGTTAATAATTTTTGTAAACCAACACAACCAGAAGGGCTAGTTTCGGTAACCTTTAAAGTTGCATTAGGTGTTATCGATTTCCAATTAACTGTAATGCTTGGAGTGCCCGCGCCCGACTTAATTATACCACCACCTGTTACTAACCAAGTGTAAACAGAAGTTGGTGAGCCAGTAACACTATAGGTTTCTATTTTATCAACTTTAGATATTGCAGGGCCATTAATTTCACTTGTAGTAGGCACTGGGTTTACGCTTACGCTAATTTCTTTACTACTAGCCGAGGTACAACCGCTTTTAGTAATTGTAGCAGAATACTGGCCACTATTAGCTGATGATAAGTTTTTAATTATTGGGCGCTGGATGTTAGAATTAAAACCAGCAGGGCCAGTCCAATCATATAAAGCACCACTTACAAAGTTTGCAAATAATTGAATACTATCACCGGCACAAGCTTCGCCTGTTATTGGGCTAGTACTTAAAACTGGAGGAGTTGGTATTGAATTAACAAATACACTAGTTATACCAGGCAATGATGCACATAAAGATGAAGTAGCAATTACACTATAATTACCTGCTTTAGCTAAAGTAACATTGTTTATAACCGGGTTTTGTTGGGTTGATAAAAATCCATCAGGTCCAGTCCAATTGTAGGTTACACCTTGGCCACTGCTGGCAGTTAAGTTTAGGGTAGCTCCAACACAATTAGAAATGCTATCAATTACAACCGGTTTTATAGGTGACTCATTAACTAAAAATGAAGTTGATGCAGGAACAGATTTACAACCGTTTACAATTGAGATAACTTCATAAGCTCCACCAGCATTTTTGGTAGCACCAATAATTATAGGATTTCTAGTAGTAGTTGCATATCCGTTTGGCCCTTTCCAGCTATATGTAGCACCAGCAATTGCAGTAGCATTAAGAATAATGTTAGCACCTTCGCAAATAGGACTGTTACTGGTTGGAGTTGGTGCAGCAGGTATTAGTTTAATAGTAGCTGTTGTTGAGGCAGCTAATGATGAACAATTAGAGTCGGTAATAATTAAACTATATCCTCCCGTGTTAGCAGAAAATGCTGCAGGAATAATAGGATCTTTTAAACTAGACGAGAAACTATTTGGTCCAGTCCAGCTATACGTAACATTAGGACCAACATTAGAAACGGTACTAAATAATTTAAAAGTATCGCCTTCGCAAACAGCGCCACTACTGGTTGCAGTTGGCCTTGCTGGAATACGGTTAACCTTTACATTAGTAGTTGATGATGGAGAAGTTCCGCATCCCGAAACGGTAACAGTTACAGTATAATCACCAGATTTAACTGCTGCAGCGTTTGTAATACTTGGGTTTTGATCGGTTGATGTAAATCCGTTTACACCAGTCCAAGCATAAGTAGCACCAGTAACACTTGATGCTGTTAAATTAATAGTAGCACCATCGCATAATGGGCCATTATTACTTACAGTAGGTGCTGGTGGCAAGGTGTTAACTATCAAAGTTGTGTTACCAGCACTTGATGTTCCGCAACCCGATGTAGTAGCAGTTACACTATATATTCCAGCTTCGGTAGTACTAACATTGTTTATTGATGGGTTTTGTAAGGTTGATGTATAGCTATTTGGTCCATTCCAAGTATAGGTAGCACCTGGTATTGACGATGCACTTAACTGTAAATTTTGTCCAGGACATAATGGCCCATTGTTACTTACAACAGGAGTAGGAGTTAATGTAGTAATTTGCACATTAGTAATTGCCGCTACAGAGGTACAACCATTTACTGTGGCAGTTAAACTATAGTTACCAGCATCAAGTGTGGTTAATGATGTTCTAACAGGGTTTTGAATTGTTGATGAAAAACCATTTGGTCCACTCCAGCTATAAGTAGCATTGGCTATGGTTGTTGCTGTTAAACTTAATGATTGTCCGGTGCAAAGTGGTCCATTATTACCAACAGTTGGTGAAGCTGGTATATTATTAACATTTACAGTTGTTCCAACCAATGGAGAGGTACAACCATTTAAAGTTATAGCAACACTGTATGTTCCACTAAATGTATTGTTAGCACTCGATCTTGATGGATTTTGTTGGTTTGATGAGTAATTATTTGGGCCAATCCAAGTGTATACCGCACCTTGATAATTAGAGGCGGTAAGGTTTAAATTATCACCTGTACATAATGGTGAATTACTACCTGGTGTTGGGCTTGCTGGTATTTTATTTACTGGTGCATATGTAGTAAATGGACCAAGTAATCCACATCCTGCAAGGCTTATGGTTACACTATACATTCCAGAGTCTGTCGTTGTTGCTCCAATTATACTTGGCGCTGCTGCACTTGATGTAAAACTATTTGGTCCTGTCCATGCATATGTAGCACCATTAATTTGTGTTGCTGATAAGTTTAATGTTTGACCTGAACATAAAGGACCATTACTTGTTGCGGTTGGTGAGCTAATTACACTAACATAAGTATTAGCTACTGATGATGTACAAGCTCCTATTATTGCAACTACCGTATAATTACCAGTAGCCAAAATTCCTGCTCCACTCATGGTTGGTTGTCTTAATGTAGAGGTAAATCCATTCGGACCAGTCCAATAATAAGAAGCACCAGCTATTGAATCAGCTGTAAGTTGCAAGGTAGCACCAATACATAAAGGCCCATTATTAATTGCAACTGGTGCATTTGGTGCAGAGCCAACTACTTGAGATTTTGTATCCGTGCAACCAATACGCCAGCCTACAATTGTACTTCTAAGCGTTGCGGTGTGTGGTGCATTATTATTATACATTTTAAGCCCAAGTATGGTATCTCTACTAGCAGTAGAGTCTCCGTAATTCCAATTACTACTATAATTTAAGTAATTTACAGTAGTACTAGTTATATTTTGGAATGCCCTAAAGTTGTAAAATTTATTAAATAATACAGGCGAGGAAGTATTGGTAAAGGTAATTAAATTGCTACCTGTGTTACATGATGATATGGTAAAATCAGAAGTTAAAGAATAAGCCACATAAGGCAAGAAAATAAAATCAGCATCAAAAATTGCAGTGCCAACATTTACGCTATAACCACGAATAAAATTAGTTCCAATTTTTACAGAACTTAACCATTCACTTCTGCCATTAGGCAGGCCTGTTGGTGGTGCCCATGCATTAGTTATGATAGATACATTTGTGCTACTAGCAGTTTCAAGTGTAATAACATATGGTGCATTGGTAGTAACTGCAGTTGTAAATAATGCAGCCCTGCGCATAGCTGATAGTTGGCCTCCACCAAAAGATGAATCTACTGGAACGGTAACACTTGCTAAAGGTAAACCTGTTGGCATCGAGTCGATACCTGCTGCATACATTCTACATGTAATACTTACAACAGCATTTGTTTGTGCACTTTGCCAGCCATAAAAATCAAATCCCGAAACAGTTATTGCTTGATCTGCATCAAACCATTGTGCAAATGTATTTCCGCTTGAAGTTGCGTTAAGTGTAATTGCAGTAAATTGGGTTGCTTTATTCCAAGGATAATATATCGTATCACCGCAGGAAGTTGTTTTGCCAAGTCCATTAGATTGTCTATAAGTGATAGGGGCACTTGTATTAATATCATTTATTAAATTAACTTGTGTAGCTTGTATGCTTTGTGCATTTAGCTTTAAAGTTATTAATTGAAGTGATAAAAACAGTGCAGCAAAAAATAGTGTAGTGTGTTTTTTCATAACATGTTTGATTTTATTAGCTTATCGAATATATAAATATATTTTAAATAATATCAAATTGTTACAACTTAAATTTACTGATTTAGTATGTTGTTAAGTTATTATGGGACTTACTCATGCTTTTTTGTGAGCAAAATCAAGCCCTGCAAGGAAAATTTATTTAGCTATTTTTTTTGCTTCGTTCCAAAAATTATCCATTTCTTCTAATGTCATTTCGGTTAATTTACGATTTTGTTGATTGGCCTTTTCTTCAATATAAGTAAATCGTGCTATAAATTTTTGATTGGTTTTTTCTAAAGCATCATCTGGGTTGATGTTAAATTTGCGCGCTAAGTTTATTAATGAAAACAAATAATCACCAAATTCATTCTCTGTTTTAACAGCATTTGGGTTAATATTAAATTCTTCTTTTAACTCAGCTAACTCTTCATCTACCTTAGCCCAAACTTCTGCAGGAGTTGGCCAATCAAAACCAACTTGTGCTGCTTTTTCTTGCATGCGTAAAGCTTTTACAATGCTTGGCGTACCTTTAGTTACACCACTAAGTACTGATTTGTTACCTTCTTTAAGTTTTAGTTGTTCCCAGTTTTCTTTAACTTGTTCGGCTGTATCAACTTTTACATCACCATAAATATGTGGATGACGGAAGATGAGTTTTTCGCATAAACTATTACATACATCAGCAATATCAAACTGATTATTTTCGCTTCCTATTTTTGCATAAAATACCAAGTGAAGCAACACATCTCCCAATTCTTTTTTAATTTCATTGGCATCATTTTTAAGAATAGCATCGCTTAACTCGTAGGTTTCTTCAATGGTTAAATGACGCAAACTTTCGTTGGTTTGTTTTTTATCCCACGGGCATTTTTCACGTAATTCGTCCATCACATCTAATAATCTCGAAAAGGCTTCAAGTTTCTGCTGCTTAGTATTCATGCAATTTAAATTTTGGGTAAAGATAGGGGATGAGATAAAAATAAAAACATCTGCACAATAAAATCATGCTTTTTTGAAGTTGATATTGCTATATTGCATTATAATGAACCGCAAAATATTAACAGCCATTATTGCAACTGGGTTAGCAATTGGCACTACTACACTTACTAGCTGTAGTAAAGAAGAAACAAAACCAACAACTCCTGCAACTTCAAATCCAGTTACAAGAGATATGGCTATTGGTCTTTACAGTGGATTAATGACAAATAAAATTAATGGAACTATTAACTCTGATACAGGTCTTTTTAACATAAAAAAGGGGCCAGGCAATAGTGTTATTATTGATGATGGTAGATCGTTTGTTACCACTGCTGATATTATTATTTCTACTGGCAGTTTTGCTGGTAATATTCCAGTACAATTTTATAAAGTTAATAGTGTGGATATGAAAGTTGAAGGTAAAGGTGATGCTAACAAGCATTTCTCATTTGTTGCTGCAGAAAATAAATTTTCATACGAATTTGAAATAATAGACGGTCCAGCAACGGGCTCAACATTTTCTGCTGTTGGTATCAAAAAATAATAAATAAACTACTTGGTATAAAAATAGGCTGTTCTTTTTATAAGGAACAGCCTATTTTTTGTTTATTAAGTTTGGAGGTATCTTATTTATTCAAACAACTTGTGCCAGTATACTTTCAATTGCTCATTATCAATCTAACTTGATAAAACTTTTTAGGCATAAAAAAAGCTATCTTTTTTAGATAGCTTTTAGGTTGTGGTCTCGATAGGATTCAAACCTATAACCTTCTCATCCGTAGTGAGATGCTCTATTCAATTGAGCTACGAAACCCTTTGTTTAATGTGGTGCAAATATATATTTAGTAATGATATTTGCAAGCACATCAAACAAAAAAATTAATTTAATTCTGCAAGTGTTGCGTTAATGGCAGCAAAATCAGGTAAATCACCTGGGCTTTCAAGTACTTGTGCATATTGAATTACACCATCTTTATCAACCACAAATGCAGCACGCTTGGCTACTTTTTGCATACCCATTGCCGGAAAAACATCATGTAATGCATCGTAAGCTGTTGCAGCCTCACGGTTAAAATCACTTAACAGTGTAAATGGTAAATTTTGTTCTTCTTTGTATTTACCAAGTGTAAAAATAGAATCTACAGATATTGCTACCACATCTGCATTATCATTTTTGTACATGCCAATTGCATCTCTTACGGTGCAAAGTTGTGTTGTACAAACACCCGTAAATGCTAATGGAAAAAAATGTATAATTAAGTTTTTACCTTTAAAATCTCCTAATGATACTTCTTTTTTGTCTGTATCAAATAATTTGAATGATGGGGCTTTATCGCCTTTTTTTAGTGCCATAATAATTTGTTTTAAAATGTAATAATTAAACACAAAATAATACAATAATGTTTGTGTTTTAAAATAATAGTTTCTTATAGTTTGGTTAAATATACATCAATAAAGTTGCATCCTATATAATCCTTTTAAGGATGCGTAGTTTGTGTGTATATTTTTTATCGTAATTATTTAAAATTCCATGATGATCGAGCACATCAATTCTTACTTTGCCCGATGCATGAATAATTCTTTCCTCATCAAGCATTAAGCCTACATGGGTTATTTTACCTTCACTGTTATCAAAAAAAGCTAAGTCGCCCAGTTTACATTCATTCACAAAATCCAATGTTGTGCCTACTTCTGCTTGTTGGTAAGCATCGCGCGGAATGTTAATGCCAATTTGTTTGTAAACCATTTGTGTAAAGCCACTACAATCAATTCCAAAAGCTGTTTTACCACCCCATAAATAAGGTGCATTTAAATATTTAAGCGCTATTGATGGTAAATCGTTTATGGTTTTGGCTTGATAAGTATGTTCAGAAAAATCAAACTCTTGTTTGCCAATTTGTAAGGTTGGTTGGTTTGGAATTTTACAACCAGCTGGCAATAACATTTTGCCTTCGTGTGTACGTATTTCAAGGTAAGGATATTGGTTATTTACTTTCCAATTATCAGTATCATCGTTGTATACCGCAAATTGTTTATCACTTATATATCCAGTGTAATTATCACTAATGGTGTTAATTTTAACCCAATTATCTATGGTTTCTAATAGTAAAAATGTTTCGCCAAACAATAATTGCGAAACCATTTCGCTTGTACTATCTGGTTGTTTTCTAAGTGGTATAACTGCTAAATTGCAAATTCCTTTCATGTAGTTAGTATTTTATGTAGGTAAAAGCCTATAATAATGTTTACTTTGGCACAAATATTTGTAATGAACACGGTAAATATAGACTTATCTTATTTAAAAACTATAGCAGGGGATGATTTTGCTTTTATTAGCGAAATGCTTACCATGATACAGTTTTCTGTGCCTAAAGAAATAAGTTTTATGACCAATTCGTATAATGAAGGTAATTACATGGCTATTGCTAGTACTGCGCATAAAATTAAAGCTCCATTACAAATGATTAATGAATATTTATTGGTTGATATTATTCATGAAATTGAAACCAATGCACGCGATGGTAAATCAATTCAATCAATACCTGATTTAATTGAAGAGTTTAATGCACATTTTTATAACGTAAATATTCGTATTAACGAAGTGCTTGCTAGCTTCAACACATTAGCCAAGTAAACAAAAAAAAATGCTACAAACTAAGTTTGCAGCATTTTAATTGATAAGGTATAACTACTATTTTTTACCAGTAATTATTTTCAAGTATTCTTTTGCTTGTTTGTTACTTGGGTCCAAAGCAATAATTTTTTCTAAATATCCTTTTGCAGTGCTATTTTTTTCTTGTTTAATGTAATACTTAGCAATGTAATCATAAGATATAATTAGGTATCTTTTATTTTTTTCTGGGTTTGATTCGGCCATACTTATGTATTGGCTATACATGCTTAAGCCAATGGTATCTTTTGCCTCACCATCAAGTAATGCTTGCACATTTCCTCGCCAAAAATAACCATCAGCGTAATCTGGTTTTATTTCAATTAATTTTGCAAATGCAGTATCAGCTTTAGGTAACGATTTGCCAAAGTAAGATGCCATGCCTAACAAGTAATAATCGGCTGGTAAAATCTGACTGGTTTTGCTAATATAAGTTTCAAAACATACAATCGATAAATCAAATCTTCTTAGTTTGTTATATAACATACCAGCTTCTTTTAATAACTCTAGCTTTTCAGGAGCCATTTGAAGTGCTTTTTCCATATAATAAACAGTAAGGCTATCATTATCTAAGTGACTATATAATTTAGCTAAGTATTCGTAATCGTTTGAAAGGATTTTTGCAGTATCAATTTTTGATAGAAACAACTCTAATTCTTTAACTCCTTTGCGGTACATACTGGTATCTTTTTTAGATTCTGCTACTTCATAGTAACTGTAACCAGCAATACGGTGCATGTATATATCGCTATCTTCAAGTTTTATTACATCTAAAATTTTTGGTAACGCATCTTCAAATTCTCTTGAGTTAAATAATATTTTAGCAAAACGTTTTTGGTTAGCCAAACTTGGCTCTGAGTTTTCAAGATATTTAGCATAATAATCCTTGGCCAGTTGATACTTTTTTGATTTGTAGTATAACTCACTCATTAATTTTAATGCTGGCGCATAATTAGGGTCTATTTCTAATGCCTTATTTAAATCAATTAAAGTTTGTTCAGCATTACGCACACGCAACCAAATTGCTGCTACACGTGTATATGCTTTTGCATTTTTGGGTTCAACAGTTTCTGCACGCTCGTATTGCGTGGCGGCATCACCACCATTGTTCATTTCTAAATAAACATCACCGGCAGATATTAATACTTCATAATCTTTTGGCGCAATTTCTAAGGCATTTTTTATGTGTGCTAAAGCTTCATCAGTAAATTTATTTTCTGAGTTTACTAGAGCAGATGCTATTAAACGCAATGTTTTTGCATCTTTAACCATTCCATCGCGACCACGACTCAAATCTAAAGCAGTTTTAAATTGCACTTTAGCTTCTCCAATTTTATTTTCGGCTACCAACAATTCACCTATACCAACATAGTTTGATGCTGTTTTAGGTGATAATTTAACTCCTTCATTGTATGCCCACTTTGCCGAGTCTTCTTTAAATAAATTTAGGTATGATTGGCCTAAGTAAAACCAATTTTCTCCATTTGCAGGCTCTTTTTGGGTAAGTTGTAGGTAAATGTTTCTAGCACCTTCATATTTTTCAAAGTCAAGTGCACGCAATCCTTCACTCATAGTTTGTGCTTGTGCACTAAAAACTATTGCACTACCAATTACTAGGGTTTTTAACATTAGTTTATCCATATTCTATTCTTCTAATCGTTGTTTAATTTAATAATTCTAACCGGAACATTAGCGGGAACCAATCCACTTTTCATAAAAATACGTTGGCCTTTATCGCTGTTTATAAAACTTGCAAACCCCGTGCCTAAACCATATCTGCCTTCAGGGTTTATAATGGTAATTTTTCTATATAACGGATATTGCTTTAAAGCTACATAAGCTTGGTAAGGTTTCATGGTTTGTGCCTCAGCGGTTTCAGAATTATAAGGAACAAGACTGGCTACCGTTATTTTATTTAAAAAATTTAAACTTGTGGTATCGTCTTTATCACTTATCCACGAAACGCCAATTATACCAATGGTGTTAACATCATTTTCAACCTGCGCAATAACATCTGGGTTACTGTTTACAGCATAACAATGTTTACCAAGTTCTGCACCATTTAAAATAGAATCTTTTAAATACCTTACTGCTCCGCTTTTTGCATTATCAAACACAACCTTAAATTTATTGTTAGCACTTTTAGGGTTTATGTCTTTCCAAGTGCTGTACTTTCCTGTTAAAATATCAGCCAGTTGAGCTATTGTAAATATGGTGTCTTTACTGTTTTTATTTAAAATAATGCTTATTGCATCATAACCAATCACCATATTTTGAGGAACTATTTTTCGGTTGTCAAAATTAGTTTTTTCTGTAGGCAACATTTCACGAGTTACTATGGCTATTCTAGCACTATCTTCAGCAAGTAATTGTATTGCATCATATTCGTTTGTATAAATCATGTTAAGCTTTGCATCTGGGTACAATGCTTCAAATACTTCGCGTTGTGCTTCAATTATTGGTTTTAAACTTTCATCAACACTAATGGTAACGCGGCCACTTATATTGGTATCAGTATGTTTTGGTGCTGATGCATTATTACAAGCAGTTATTGTTACTGCTACAAATAATAGGGCAATAAATTTATTCATCATCTTCATTTTCGTCATCATCATTTTCAATGGTTGTATTGTTTCTTTTAAAGTATCTATACATCCTAAAGCAACCATACAAAATTAATAAAACACTAATGCTATATCTATTTATTGACGGAATGCTGTCAAATAATGGAAATACAATAAATGTTACACCCATTACGAAATAAAAAATAGCCATAATTACTCCGAGTGAACTTAGTAATCTGGCTATTTTAAAATCGCGTTTGGCTCTATTGTTATCGAGTTTCACGCTGTTATATTTTTTAGTTTGATAAGGTAAACCTAACGGGTAGGCTCATTTGTAACCTTACTGGTTTACCATTTTGTTTAGCTGGTTTCCATGCTGGCATTTTCTTTACAACCTCTAAAGCTGCTTCATCAAATCCCCAACCTGCTTTTTTAACTACTTCAACATTGGTAATTTTACCATCTTTTTCAACTATAAACTGAATAGTTACTTTACCATCAAGCCCATTTTGTTTTGCCATTTCAGGATATTGAATGTTTTTTGCTAACCATTCAAATAAATTTCCGTTTGGAAACTCAGCAGTTTGCTCAGCAAAAATTACAAATTCAGGTTCTGCATCACCAGTTAGTCCATCGCCACTAGCTTGTAACAAACTTTCGTCAATTCCATTCGGGTCGCCTTCTATGGTTTTTACTCCAGCATCTTTATCCTTCATTTCATCTTGTGCAGGAGGTGGCTCATCTGGCACTTGCTCATCAGGTTTTATCTCTGGTGGTGTAAACTTTACCGTTGATTTTAATGGCGGTGGTGGTTCAACCGGTGGAGGTGGAGGAGTATTCTTGTCTATCGGTGGTGGTTCTTCTAAAGTTGTAACTTCTGTTATTTTAACATCTTCTGCTTCCTTTGGTACTAAACCTTTTACAAGGTCAATTAGCATTGGTGTAGAAATAACTAATGTAAACAAAATAATAGCATATAAAATGCCTTTGTTGGTATTTTCGTTACCTTTTTTACGAAGCACATAAGCTCCGTATTCCTGGTTTCTGCCTTTAAATATAAGGTCAACCCAGTTGCTATCGAAAATATTAATTTTTGAAAGTTTTGACATATGGTTTTCCTGTTTATTCTAGGTTTACTGATTTTAACATCTCAACTTCAGCTGGTGTAATATCAACTACTGCATACCTACCAATATTACAAATTAACATCTCATCAAGTATATCAATTAGGTTATTATATCTTGATTTGTCTGATGCTTTTATTACTACAATTAAAGCCTCCTTATATGCCTTAATATCACTTACGTAACTCTTGTATTGATCTTCTTTAATTTTACGGTTATTTAGCATTTCCTTGTAAATAGGAATACTATCTAAAACAGGGTTACGTTTTTTGTTTTCTCTAAGTAACATTGCACGCACACCACCAGCACTATAATTAGTAACTTCTGGAGTTAGCGGTTCACCACTTTTTGCGTCAATAAAATAGTAAACAATTTTATCGTTACTTGCCAGTAAAACGGTAACTGCCTGCGAAGCTTTTACTTTACTTTCGTCTTCAGGATTTTTTATTTCATCCTTCACCGGCATGTTTATTTCCATCGTTTGTGGTTGATTCATGCTGGTAGTTAACATAAAGAAGGTAATCAATAAAAAGCCCAAATCCACCATGGGAGTAAAATCTACCCTGGTTGAGATTTTTTTGCCTCTCTTTTTACCGCCTTTTTGTTTACCACCGCCACCGGAGCTATCTATTTCTGACATGTGTTTATTTTTTAATGTTTAAATATTACTTGCTAGGTTGCTCCATGCTTGTAATAAAATTAAATCTATTCACTTTTTTCTCTTGCAATATAGCAATAACACGTTTTACAGTTGGCATGTCAGCATCACGGTCGCCTTTTATGGCCACTCTAATATCGTTATTTGCCAAACGAGCCTGCCATATCCATTCTCCTAGTTCGTTGTTGGTAGAGTCAATAGGAATTCCTTTAACTTCAATACCTTTACGTTCTTCAGATTTTATATTTAGGTAATTACCTAATTGTGCTAATGGCACACCCATTGTAGATTGAAGTGAGAATTCTTTTACTTGTTCAGCAGAAAAAGTCATGTTATACTTTTCAGCCATGCGTTGCATTACTTGTCCGCGTATGTTTTGATCTGTTATACCAAAAAATACCCTGCCTGTTTTATCAATGGTAATTTGCATAATTCCTGAAGCAGGAAGCTTAATTTCACTGATAGATGAAGGCGTGTCAACCACAACCGGTTCATCAGGCTTGAATTTTGTTGCAAGCATAAAGAAAGTAAGTAGAAGGAACGCTACGTCCGTCATAGCCGTCATATCTACTGTTGTGCTCTTACGAGGTACTTTTACTTTAGGCATTTTATTAAAAATTAAAGGATTGAAAGATTTTGAAATTGCTTGGTTAAGCTAAAATAACCTAACCCAAACCTCAATCAATTATTTTTTGTGCGATGCTGCAAATGTTTGTGTGATGCTGAAACCAGCCTCATCAATAGTATAAGTTATTTTATCTATTTTGGTAGTAAACACCGCATACATAATAGTTGCAATTGCAGAGTTACCAATACCTAAAGCTGTATTTATCAAAGCCTCAGAAATACCGTTTGCTAACGCTGTAGAGTCTGGAGCACCAGAAGTTGCTAATGCCGAGAACGCCTTGATCATACCAATTACCGTTCCTAATAACGCGATTAAGGTAGATACTGAAGCTAACGTAGCTATAATTACTAAGTTTTTTTCTAACATAGGTAACTCTAACGAAGTTGATTCTTCAATTTCTTTTTGGATGGCTAATACTTTTTGATCTTTGTCTAACTCTGTGTTGGCCGACATTTCTTTGTACTTATACAAAGCAGATTTAACTACATTAGCAACAGAACCTTGTTGTTTATCACAATCTGCAATAGCTGCATCGATATTGCCTGTAGCTAAGTTAGCCTGAATTTTACGAACAAACTCTTCTGCTGAAGTTTTACCTGATGCTTTACCAATGGTTAAAAAACGCTCGATAGAGAAAGTAATGCTCATTAATACTAATGAAATAAGGATAGGTACAATAAAACCACCTTTGTAAATTAAACCCAAAACATGATTAATGCCATCCGAAACAGGGTGTTTGGTTGGGTCATTGTCTTGAAAGTTGGCAGGATTACCTAATACATAAATGTAGATTAATATTGCTACTACTACTAATACCGGGATTGCAAATGATGCGAACATTGCGCTGAATTTGCTTTCTGATTTCTTTGTTTGAACTTTGTTCATTTTGTACTAATTTTTAGAGGATGCAAAAAAACTAAATTAATTGATAAATAAAAGGATTTGTTTGAAAATTTAACATTAGTGATAGCTTTTTGTTTTCAGGACTTTAACGGGATTAAACTTTTATTTGTTATGCATAATAGGTAAAAAAATGTTTACAAAGGCACTTAAACCTGCTTTGTAATTATTTAATGGGCAATATGCTTAGTTTATTAGCGGGGTTAAAATAGTACAAAACATCATTAAATAGTACTGCATTACTTAATGCATGTTTATTTCTGGTGCTTCCTTGTGCCCACATTGCAAGATCTCTCATTTCAATATTTATGGGTAATTTTTTGCGCTGTATAATTTCTCGCGTTTTTAAATCAATATCATAAACCCAATTGCTTTTGTCTTTAATTTCTACAATTACCTTTAAAATTTCGTTTTGCGCTTGTGCACTTATTATTCTTGTTGCATCTGCAATTTTGGTTTTTATATTAAAGGTAGTATGTATACCACTTGGGTTAAATATTTTTATAAACGGACTTTCGTTAAAATACACCAATGGAAAGTTATAGTTAACAGAAACACTCCAATAAGTTGTGTTGATTTTTTGGGCAGCAAATGTAGTTAGCATATCAAAACTAAACGGGGCAGCTTTTAATGGCATAAGGCTATGGTTGTTTAAGGTTGTTAAATGTTGTTCAGTTCCATCATCTTCTGTTTTACTTTGATGTGTCAAAAGTATTTCGGGACTGAATGGTGTAACTCCAACTGGAATTATTTTGTATGACCAATAATTGCTTTTAGGAAAAAAATTAATCAGTACAATACAAGATGCAGTTGTATCTTCATCATCTTCATCTGTTACTAGTACGTCACCAATAAATTGATAATTTACAGTAACAGTATTGCTTGTATAGTAGTTTGCTGTAAAGGTTATGGTATCGCCTTTGCAATATCCTTTGGAAGATATTGTATAACTATCGAAATTTTGTTTTGACCTAACATTAATCGAGTTACATACTTTTTGGGGTATTTGGGTTGATGTTGTTTGTTTCGTTTTTAAATCAACATAAAATAGGGTGGTATCGTTTCCTCCTTTTTTAAAAAACAAATAGTTATCAGAAACATTTAGTATAAAATTAAAAATGTCTGTGCCATTATTGTTTGTCCTTTTTGGTTTAGCTGATGTAAATTGTAAGCTTACACCAATAGCTAATAATAAAACTAAAACTGTTTTTTGATGAAGTATCATTTTGTAGGATTTAATAAAACAATTTTAAATTAAAAGTTGCAATTTTATGCATTAAATTTTGGTGGTTGAAACCTATTGAAGTTGTTATTCTCAAGTTAGATAACTAACACCTCATAAAAAAAGCCCCAAATATTGGAGCTTTAATTGTATACGTTTTAATAGTGGTAATTTACTATTTTAGTATTTGCATAAACATATCCGGTACTATTGTTAGCCCAATAGTGGCAATAGCACACACTATAGCAACTGCCCAATATGTTGGATGAATAACTAAAGGTTTGTCGTTTGCGGGTTGGCTATACATGGCTACAATTACTTTTAAATAATAGTATAAGGCAATGATAGAATTTACAATAGCAAATAAGGTTAAAGTTACATGTCCGTTTCTGATGGCTTCGCTAAAAATATAGTATTTACCTAAAAAGCCAGCAAAAGGCGGGATGCCTGCTAATGATAAGAAAAACACACTTATTAATGCCGCAGCCAATGGATTCTTTTTTCCAAGTCCGTTAAAGGCTTCCACGTTTTCGCTAAAATTACTCTTAAACGTCATAATAACTAAAGCAAATAAACCTATGGTAGCAACAGAATAAGCAGTGGCGTAAAAAAATACAGATGAAGATGTGTTACCATCAGCACTTAACACAGCCAATAACATATAACCGGCATGTGCAATTCCTGAGTAAGCTAAAAGTCGTTTTACATTTAATTGGTTTAATGCAGTAACATTACCTACCAATATTGTAGCACCTGTTACAATGGTTAATATTGGTTTTACATAATATAAAGTTCCTCCAAGCGAATGACTAAACAAACGGTATAAAGCAGCAAATGCAGCTACCTTAACAAGTGTAATCATAAATGTAGTGATAAGTACTGGAGAGCCTTCATAAACATCAGGACTCCAAAAATGGAAAGGTACTGCTGATACTTTAAATAACATTGCAAAAACCATCATCATTAAACCTACATAAAACATAGGTGTAATTTCGCCACCTGCAACATATTTAGCAATTTTTTCTAACTCGAAACTTCCGCTTGCACCATAAATTAATGCAATACCAAAAAGCAATACTCCTGATGCAAAAGCACCCATGATAAAGTATTTAAAACCTGCCTCGTTACTACGTGTATCAAACCTTCGGCTACCCGCCATAATGTATAACGAGATGGATAAAATTTCGATACCTAAAAACAGCATGGCCATATTGTTATAACTTACCATCACCAATGCACCGCACAATACAAATATCATTATCGAAAGATAATCACTTAAATGCTCGGGGTCGTTTTGATAATAATTTGCTGCCAATACAAAAACCAATAAGGTGATAATAATTGATAAGCCACCAAATGCTATGGCAAAATTATCCATTTTTATCATGTGGCTAATAGAAACTGGGCCAATGGTAGCAGGAGTGGTAATACCCCATTGTTGCATGTTTACCCAGAATATTGCTGCTAAGCCAACAATTACAGCCGGAATTAACAGCTTGCGAAGGTTAAGCACCTCAGCAATCATACAAAATAAACCTAAGCAAGTGGTATAAAGTAAAGTTGTCATGTTGCGTATTTTATTTGGCTAAGGCTTTGTTTAAAATAATATCTAATGATGGTTGAATTAGTTCGAAAACTGGTTTAGGGTATATACCCATAACTATAATGGTTAACACTATAATACTTAAAACCAAAGTTTCGCTCCAATTTAAATCGGTAAAGTTTTTTGTGTGCTCATTGGTATTACCCAACATGGTATTTTGAAACATACGTAACATATATACTGCACTTAAAATAATGGTTAAAGTAGCAAAGCCCGCTAACCAAGTATTGTATTTAAAAACACCAAACAATAATAAAAATTCACCTATAAATCCGTTAGTTAATGGTAAGGCTACACTAGCTAATACCACTATCATAAATAAGGTATTAAAACGTGGTGCAACATTACGTATTCCACCTAAATTATTAATGTTTGCAGTTTGTGTTCTGTTAATAATAATATCGGCACAAAAGAATAAACCAATTACGTTTACACCATGCGCAATCATTTGCACTACGCTTCCTTGCAATCCTTCAATATTAAGTGCAAAAATACCAGCAGCAATTAAACCAACGTGAGCTACTGATGAATAAGCAAAAAGCTTTTTTAAATCGCCTTGCATAATGGCAATTATTGATGCGTAAACAATGCCAATAACACATAACGTAATTGCTAACGGTCCCCACTCGGCAATACCAGCCGGAAGTATAGGTAACAACCAACGTATTAAACCATAGGTTCCCATTTTTAGCATAATACCACTAAGCAACATGGTTCCTTGAGTAGGTGCTTCGCTATAAGTATCAGCCTGCCAAGTATGAAAAGGTACAATTGGAATTTT
>JAUCCO010000035.1:0-27048 GCA_034676125.1 Bacteroidia bacterium | reverse complement strand
ATAGGCTGTTGTAGTGTTTACATCATCGCTGCGGTAACTATCGTTCCAGTATAATACCGAAGGTTGGTTTGCAAACCTTACACGTTTGTGTCTATATCTTCCAATCAAAACATTATTTAACTTTTGCATTATACAGGTGAAACTTCGTGCTTAATTCGTGCTGTTTTTTATGAAATCAAATGTATGGGTTAATTGTTAAAAATTTAAATCAGAATTAAACTACCTTCAACTTTCCTCCCCATCATGCTCACACTTTCCAACAAAAATGCTGTTTCTAGTTTAATGATGCATAACTATATTGGCACATTATTAAGCATTAATAAATCGATGTTATGGCAATTATAAAAAGGTATTGTAACTCATATACTTTAAAACTTGGCAATAAAGGCTTATTTTAAAGGGGTTTTAAACAATCTTTAAATATAATAACCAACACTTTGTAACTTCATTTAAAAATGTAATTTTGCCCACCTAAGTTTTAACATAACACTTTAATTAAAAAATGGCATATTTATTCACTTCAGAGTCGGTTAGCGAAGGCCACCCGGACAAAGTAGCCGATCAAATTTCGGATGCACTAATTGACAATTTTTTAGCGGTTGATCCAGAATCAAAGGTTGCTTGTGAAACCTTGGTTACTACTGGCCAAGTTATTTTAGCTGGCGAGGTAAAATCAAAAGCATATCTTGATGTACAAACCATTGCCCGCGATGTAATTAAAAAAATTGGTTACACAAAAAGCGAGTACATGTTTGAAGCAAATTCTTGTGGTGTATTAAGTGCAATACACGAGCAATCTGCGGATATCAATCAAGGTGTTGACCGTAAGAAAAAACAAGACCAAGGCGCAGGCGACCAAGGTATGATGTTTGGTTACGCTACTGCCGAAACAGACGATTACATGCCTTTGGCACTTGATTTGGCGCACAAAATTTTAATTGAACTTGCTGCATTACGCAGAGAGAATAAAGCAATAAAATACCTTCGTCCTGATGCTAAAAGCCAGGTAACTTTAGAGTATAATGATAAGAACGAACCTGTTCGTATCGATTCTATTGTAGTATCTACTCAGCACGATGATTTTGATGCAGAAGCTAAAATGTTGGCCAAAATTAAAAAGGATATTATCGAAATTTTAATTCCAAGAGTTAAGGCTAAATACAAAAAATTTGCAAAGTTATTTAACAAAGACATCAACTACCACATTAACCCTACAGGTAAGTTTGTAATTGGTGGTCCGCATGGCGATACTGGTTTAACAGGCCGTAAAATTATTGTTGATACATACGGTGGAAAAGGTGCACACGGTGGTGGAGCATTTTCTGGAAAAGATCCTAGTAAGGTTGATAGAAGTGCTGCTTATGCTACACGCCACATTGCAAAAAACTTAGTTGCTGCTGGTGTATGTACAGAGGTTTTGGTACAAGTTTCTTATGCAATTGGTGTTAAAGATCCTATGGGTATTTACATCAATACTTATGGTACTGCTAAGGTTAAATTAACTGATGGTGAAATTGCAAAAAAGGTAGAAAAACTTTTTGATATGACTCCTTACGGAATTGAAACACGTTTAAAATTACGTAACCCTATTTACAGCGAAACTGCTGCTTACGGACACATGGGTCGTAAAAACGAAATTGTTACTAAAACGTTTGTTACCCCTGATGGTAAAAAATTAACTAAAAAGGTTGAGTTATTTACTTGGGAAAAATTAGATTATACAGATAAAGTAAAGAAAGCATTTGGTATAAAATAAGTGCTAACTAAAAATATAAAAAGGGCAGAAAGTTTTAAACTTCCTGCCCTTTTTTTGATTATGCATTTCCAATGGGTAATTTGGGTTAAAAACTTACTACTGTAATTCCTGCTGCAAAAGCCCTAATATCTGGTGCTGCACTGTTTTTAAAGTAAGGCGTAAGCGCATAATTTGCAAATAGCCTAACCCTGTTGTAGCCAATTCTTAATGTAGCATCAACCCTAAAAGCATTTATATTAAAATCATCTTTAAAGCTTAGTGTTTCATCATATCCGCGTGCAGTTGTTTCGGTTACTACTTTTGCTGTTGTGGTGTATCTTATTATTGCACCAATGGCTACATAAAAACCATCTTTTGCTTTCTTTTTGCTGCCCGGTGCATACTTTAAAAGTAAGGGCATATTTAAATCGTAGGTATAAAGTTTATTGGTAGATAAGCTAACACCCGCGCCAGTACCTGTTAATGTATTGCTGTTTGGTGTAATAAAAGTATCACCATCAAAATGGTAATTGCTAAACTGCATGCCAAAACCAGTTGTTAAGGCCAATTTGTTTTTTATCAATTGTCCATCAAATTCTAATAAATTTAATCCATAAAACCACGAGCTACCAAGTTTAGTATCTAAAAAATTATACTTAGCTCCGTGGCTAAAATTCATGTTTGCAGTAGTAAGTGCATTTACACCCAACTCAAATCCAGCATACACATGTTTCATTTTTCTTGGTTTAATTTCTATCTCGCCTTCAAGCTCTACATTCTTATCTTCATCAATAATTATAAATTTATGTTTTCCTATTTTTACACGTGTGGTATCACCATCGGGAGTATTTTTAGTAGTAGGTGATAACGCTGCGGTAAATTCATCTGTGTTGGTATAATTGTTAATGGCTGCGGTTTCGGTAATACTTATAATTTTGCTTTTGGGCTCGCCTTTGTAGGTTATTAAACTTGTACCCTCACTTACTGCAACAATCGATTCAAGCACATTTACCTTGGCTCTGCTCATTTGTTTTGTTTCAATAGTTAAAGTATCAATTACAAGGCTAAACGCATCTAATTTACATAAGCCTGTGGTTTTGACCGAGGCCGTTTTGGTGAGTCCATCCAATATTAAACTTGATGAACCTTTTAAGTTAACTGTAGTATTTTGGTTTAGTAAAATTAAACGTGCTTTAGTGGACCCATCCATGCTAATATTAATTGCATTGCTAGTTAAAGAATCTAAACTTTCAAGCTTTGCAGTACCGCTAAGTTTAATGTCGGAAATACTTTTTGTAAACACTTTTATTTTGCCAATTCCTTCAAACTTATTGTCAATAACCAACTCGTTATTTACAATATTTATGTTGCTAAAATTTTGGCCATTGTTGTTAGATAAATAAATAGAATACCTATCAGCAATTACCAGTTCTACATTAATTGGGGCACTTATGGTAAGCTTGTTAAATTCGCTAATGGGTTGGCTGTTTTGTGCTTTTATAGGTTTTAAAAACATAAGCGGAGCACCAAGTAAAATTAAAAGTTTTGTTGGTATATTTTTCATAATTGTAAGTTTAGTATTGATACGTTTGTTTAAACAAAAATGTTACAGCACGGTTAAAATTATTTTCTCGACCAAGCAATTCCTAAAGCTGCAATTTCAAATTTATTGATGCGGCCAGTAGTGGTATCTTTATTAATTTTTAAATCGGCACCAGTGGTTTTGTTTATTGCTTCTACTAAGGTTATATTTTGGTTGTTTTGGCCAATTAATTTAAATGTGTTTTGTTTTATTTTTTTAATGGCTAGAGTTCTTAAGTCATCAAAAACTTCTTCGTTTATTGTTGGTGCAGTAACTTTATTTGCAATAGCATAAACGGGCTCTAGGATTGGATTTTCATCAACTTGGTAAGTTTTTATGGCTGCCTCAATTGGCATAACTTTCTCTGCATAAATGATGCTTTTTTTAACAATTTTATTTGGTAGTGCTTTGGGTTGATTTTTTATAACCACAACGTTTGCATTAGGCTTGTCAATGGTTTTTTGGGTTGAAGGCAAAGCAGTAGGTATTTGTTTTTTTATTGGAGTTGATGGCATATTAACTACAGCAATTTTTTGTGTTGTGGTTGATGATTTATACAACACCAAACCAAGGCTGCCCATTAATAATAATATTGCTGCAATACGCAATAATGGTTTGTACCAAGCCAATATTATTGTTGGTTTGGTTAGCAGTTTTTTGTTTGGAAAAACTATTGATAAATCGGGTTTACTTACTGTAAACGAAAACAGTTTTTTCTCCTTAATTAATGTTGGAGTATCAATTAATTTTTGGGTTAGTTCTGCATTTTCTTTTAAAGTTATGGTGCCCTCAAGTTGGTTTATCAATAAGTAATCAATACAGTCAGCATTGTTTTTTAAAAGAAAGCTATTGTCGAACGTTGTTGTATAATCATCAACTAAATTAACTTCATTTATTCCTTCAAATTCAGCTTTTATAGTTGGGTTATTTTCTAAAAACAAAAGCACCTCGCTTACTTCATTGGCGGTAAGTTTACCATCCAAGTAATCCATTAAATATACCTCGTAATTGCTTTTATCTATTTTCATATTACCTGATATAAATTGCCAATGTATTCCTTCAAAAAAATGCGCGCCCTATAAATGTATACTTTAACTTGGCTTTCGTTTAGTCCTGTAATTTCGCCAATTTCTTCGTAGCTGTAACCTTCGTAATCGCGCAATAAAATTACAGAGCGTTGTATATCATTTAATTTTGATAAGGCTTCGTTTAATACTTCTTTTACATCGCTGTATGTATTGTTGGTAGTAAGGTTATTTTGATTTACGTTTTCGTAACTTCCTTTAAACTTATCACGTCTAATTCCATCAATCATGGTATTGTAGGCAGTAGTAAATAAGTATGATTTTGCTGTTTGCGGATCAATTTCTGCGTGTTTAATCCATAGTTTTTCAAACGAGTCTTGAACAATATCTTTAGCCCTATCCTTATCTTTTATATTTTTAAGGATAAATCTAAAAACACCATCAGCATGTTTACTAACACATGTATTGTATTCGTTTGCGGTCATTAGCTTGGGTGTAGTACGGTTATGGTTTAACAAAAGTTACAACACCAATAAAATATTTTCAAAACTACTTAAAAAACAACAAGTAACAGTTATAGAAAATGCACCTAAATTTTTTATTAAACATTTAAAGGCTACCTTGGTTGTATCTATAAAAACAATTAAAATGAAAGTTATTGCCTTTTTAATAGAGGTGTTTAGTTGGCTAAAAATTATTGCCTCACCAGTAATCATTTCATTAATTTTTGCTGTATTTATACCGAAAGCACATTCAATATAGTCCAATTTAAGCTTTGGCCTTATTGAACTATTTTCAAGTAGCATCGGCATTAGCATTGTACAATTATTTTTTAGTTTGGACTAAAAAATAATTACAATTGGTATTATTTACTTTTACTTTCAAAGCGAATTGGGTATTTATTAGCCAGTACAGTGGTTGTAATGGGGCTTGTTGTAGGTATAGTAGTTGCCAATAGAATATGGAAAAAGCAAGGCACAACAACCTTTATGGCTCGTTTATACAACAATCCAGAATTAGAGAAAAAATCAGAAGATACTAAATCAGGAAACTAAAACTCTACTACAACTTTCTCTTTGTTTTTTTTCATCCTATCAGGAATAGCTGCTAGTAATGCAGTAGTAAAACTTTCTATCAGTTGCTTTTTTAAATCTACCCTATGTGTTACAATACTAATTTCGCGAACAGGATCGGGCTTTTTAAAATAACGCACACGCTCCATTTGGTCATCATTAAAATCAAATATACTTAACTCAGGTAAAATGGTTAGTCCACTATTCATTTCCACCATTTTTTTAATGGTTTCTAAGCTGCCTGTTTGGTATTGAAACTGCTTGTTTTTTGATGTTCCTTTATTGCCAGTGCAAAGGTTTAATACCTGATTACGTAAGCAATGACCTTCGTTTAAAATCCAAGTTTCGGTTCCATCAATATCGCTAGGCACAAGTGTTTTTTTATTAAATAACTTGTAGTCATCACTCATATATGCCACCAATGGTTCGTAATATAAAGCAGTATATTGTAGGTAACCGGCATCAATAGGAGTGGCCATTATGCCAAAATCTAATTGATCGTTTTTTAATTGTTGTAAAATTTGGCTGGTGGTTATTTCTGCAATTTCAACTTGTACTTTGGGGTGATTTTTCATGTAATCAACCAAAAATAAAGGTAACACATAAGGTGCTATTGTAGGTATTATACCAATGCGCAATTGGCCCGAAATTTCACCTTTTTTATCTTCGCTAACCAACTCGGTTAATACACTACATTGTTTAATTATTTCGCGTGCTTGATGAATAATTCGTACACCAATTTCGGTTGCTACTACAGGTTGCCTGCTTCTATCAAATATTTTTACGCCAAGTTCTCTTTCTAGCTTTTGTATTTGCATGCTAAGTGCAGGTTGACTAACAGAGCATTTTTCGGCTGCTGATAAAAAATTACCATTTGTATCTACAGCTATTACGTATTCTAATTGAGTAATTGTCATATCAACAAAACTAATTATAATTTCGACACAATAGCTTTATCTGATATTTGTCAGGTTTAAAGCCAACTATTAATCAGCTATAAATTTTAAAATGTGTTGTGCCAAAAGTTCTGCTTCTTCTATATGTCCCATGTGCGCGCTCTTGTTAAGGTAAGCTACGTAGCTTTTATCACACATTAAACTTTGTTTTAGCATTACATCTTCAGGTATCAATGTATCAAATTTACCAATACCAAAAAATACTGGTAATGTTGTTTTGTGCAAAACAGGTGTTAAGTCTTCTCTGTTTTTCATAGCCATTAAAGCTTCACATAAACCCTCGCTCGAAAAACTATCGGCAACCTTAATATATGGCTCAGCAATTTCTTTTGGAGTATCCTTGTAAAACAATGGCGGAATAAAGTTACGTGCATAAAATGCAGGACCTTTAGCCATAATTAATTGCTTTGCTTGGTCGCGTTTCAATTTGCGTTCATCATTATCGCTAGTGGCTGTGCTGTGCAGCAAACCAAAAGCACTAAGCATGTGGCCATACTTTTTTGCAAATGCCATGGTAATATATCCACCCATGCTGTGGCCTATCATAATCACTTTAGTTTCGCCTAGCTGTGTAAGTAATTCATACACCGCATCAGCAATACTTTCCATACTGGTATTGGTTTGTGCTTCCGATTTTCCTGCACCAGGCATATCGGGTGTAATTACTTTACAGTGTGCTTTAAGCAACAACACCTGCTTATCGAAGCAGGTGTTGGTTTCACAAAATCCGTGAATAAGCACTACTGTTTTACCGTTGCCGGCTTGCGTGTAGTGTAGCATAATTATTAGCTATTAATAAAATTTTGAGCGGTTATCTTTAACGTGCTTAATTTCTTTTAAAGTTTCAAAAGTAGCATATTCAATACGTTGAGATAATTGAGTTTGCGCCTCACCTTTGTAAATGCTGTAATCACTAATTGCAGGTGCTTCATTTATCTTGTTAACGGCAAATACATATACTGCATTATCACCTTTAACTGGGCCAGTAAGTTTACCAATGGTTTTTGTTCCAAACATTGTTCCTACCATTACATTATCAGGTCCAATGTAGGCGATGTTGTTGTTATCAAATGATTGGGCAACAATGGGAGTTACGCTTAATTGTAATTTTGCAGCTAAATCAGCAGCAGTTGTTGCTCCAGCTAAAGCTGTGTTTACTTTTTCAAATAATTGGTCTGCTTTTTTCTCTTTGCGGTAATCAGCTTCAACACGTGGTTTTGATGTCTCAAAATCTGGTTTACCTTTTTCGCGAATGGTAGTTAAAACAGCTACAACAAATTTATCGTTAACAGAAAACACATCCGATACATTACCTTTTTGTGCATTAAATGTCCAACGTACCACTTCACGTGCTTCCATTACTCCACCAACTTGTTTATCTGATTCACGAACAAACTCAGCAGAACGAGTCCCTAAATGGTGCTCGGCTGCAATTTTATTACACGACTCTGCATCTGTAACACTTGCCGCAAATTGGCTTGCTGCATTGTATGCAGTTGAAGTAGTTGCTTCACTTGGTTCTATGCTACGGCTTAATACACCTGCACAAACTAACTTCTTAGTTTTATCTTCTGTAATTTTTAAAATATGAACACCAAATTGAGTTTTTAATACACGCATATCACCTTTTTTACCAGCTAATACTGCATCATTAAATTCTTTTACCATTTGTCCTTCGCTAAACCAACCTAAATCACCACTACGCTGAGCAGTTCCGTCAGTACCATATTGGGCAGCCATTGCACCAAAATCTGCACCACCTTTAATTTCTGCCATTACTTCGTTAGCTTTTTTAAGGGTTGCAGCAGTATCGCCATTTTCGGTTTTAAATAATATATGGCTTGCACGCATTTGGAAAATAGTATCTTGTTTAATACCTACTACTTTATAAATATTGTATTTGCCTTCGCTAAATACAGGACCAACTATAGAGCCAACTGAATCACGGAATAAACGATTTACTACATCATCAGGATATGCAGAACGAGGTTTTGCTGTTGGGTCAAATTTAACATCACTATTTGCATCAACATATAAAGTATCGTTTGTGGCTGTTGCAAATTGAGTTAATTGGTCAGTCACCCATTTTTCTGCATTTGCACTATCAGCAGCGTTAGCTACCGCATCAAAAATTACAAACTCTAATCTACGCGTACTTTCTTTTTCGGCATATTTTTTCGAGTTTTTGTTCATGTATGATTTTAAATCTTCATCAGTAGCTGTAATACTCGAGTCAGGTACACTAAAGTAATTTAAAGCTACAGCATCAACATCCATAGTTTTAGAGCGGTTGTTATATATTGTTTTTGCTTCAAGCGAAGTAGCATAAGCACCTTTGCGTATTAAAGCATAGTATTTTTTGCTTAATGCATCTTGTAACAAATACGACTCAAAATCGTGCAAACGTTTTTTAGCATCAGCATCACCTTTTTCGTTAATTTGTTTAAGGTTGCTTATCACCATCGATTTATCAAACTGACCTGTTTGTGGATTAGTAAATGATTGTACAACTTGTGGATGCACATTATCACCAATAAACATATCAGTTAATTCTTCGTTGGTTACCTTTATGCCAAGGTCTTCATATTCACCTTCCATAATGCCTTCCATTAATAACTGACTCCAAGTTTGTTCGCGCACCATGTCAATTGCATTTTGATCCATAGCTGCCTCTGGGCCCATTTGTTGGCGGCTAAGTTCAGTATTTTCGGCTACTTTCGCTTCAAAAGCCTTAACACCAATTTCTTTTCCATCCACTTCACCAACACTTGTAGGTTGGCCTGCACCAAACAATCTACTGTTACTATTTAGTGCATCCGATACTACAAATAGTAATAATGCTCCACCAATTACCACAATGGCCAGTCCTGACCTGTTTCTAATTTTCTCTAATATTGACATTTTCTATCTAGGTTTGTTTTTACTCAATAAATTTTTTAAAGCCAGCGAAAATAAATTTGTTAATCGTATAAAGCAACAAAATTTAGCTTGCAGGATAGCTTTAAAATCAAAACTTTGCAAACTATTAATATCAAAACATGGACAAAACAATATCTTTAAGTTCAAAAAAATCTCGTTTGTTGCTAATTCCCAATTATATAGCTGATGACAATCCTATTAATTTTATTGCAGAGTTTGTTCGTAGTCAAGTAAATCATTTAAAATATTTTGTTGTTGAAAATGAAAAAATTGCCAGAGGTTTGATAAAAAAACTTCAATTAGCATCAACCCAACAAGATTTAACTATACTTTTATGGAACGAACACAGCAAACCAGAAGACATGAAAGATGTAATTGATTTGTTTAAATTGGGGGTTGATGTTGGAATAATTACCGATGCTGGATTACCTTGTATTGCCGACCCAGGCGCAGATGTGGTGAAAATTGCCCACGAAAGGGGAATTGATGTGGTGCCTTTACCCGGAGCTTCAAGTATTTTTATGGCTTTAATGGCAAGCGGTTTTAATGGACAAGGGTTTGCTTTTAATGGTTATTTACCTATTGATAAAATTTTACGTGCTAAGCGAATTAAACAATTAGAAAGTGATTTAATTGCCCGCAAGCAAACGCAGATTTTTATGGAAACGCCTTATAGAAACAACCAACTGTTGGCCGATATTTTAGCAAATTGTTCAACCCAAACTAAGCTTTGTATTGCATGTAATATTAGTTCCGAAAACGGATTTATTAAAACTAAAACCATAGCAAATTGGTTAAAACAAATACCAGACTTACATAAAAAACCGGCAATTTTTATAATTGGGAGTTAAATTTGCAAACTGCTAACATAGAAATTTCGTACATTCGTTACTTAAATACAACATGGTAGATAAAAATAATGCGTTTGATAGTGAAGAGCGAGTTAATGCGCTTTTAGATTTTGATATTTTAGATACAGAGGCTGAAATCGAATTTAATGAAATTGTTGAATTTGCCTCAAAAATTTGTGATAAACCTGTTTCTTTAATTTCTTTACTTGATAAAAACCGGCAATGGTTTAAAGCAAAAGTTGGACTAGATGTAAACGAAACACCTATTGATATTGCATTTTGTAAACATGCCTTAAATGTTGACCATGTATTTATTGTAGAAGATGCCTCAAAAGATGATCGATTTAAAAATAATCCATTAGTAACCGGTTACCCGGATATTAAATTTTACGCAGGCACACCATTACAGACCAAAGATGGCTATAATGTTGGTACACTTTGCGTAATTGATAACAAGCCAGGTCACTTAAATGAAGAGCAGTTGGAAGCGCTGCAAATTTTGGGCAGGCAGGTAATGAAACAAATGGAGTTAAAACGTGCGCTTAAAGTTGAAAAAGAATACGCAAAAAAAATCATCCAACAGCACGAAGAGCTTGAACATTTGTTACTGTTTAAAGATAAAATATTTACCTTATTAAGTCACGATTTAAGAGGCCCAATTGGGGGTATAAAACAAATGCTTTTGATGTTAGAAAATGATGACATAAGTATGGAAGAATTTAAATCGTTTGTGCCAACTTTAAATCAACAAATTAATGACACTTCTACTATTTTAGATAATCTTTTAAGTTGGGCATCAAAACAATCGCAACTTATACCTGCACACAAAAATACCATACTTGTTGAAGATTTAGTTTTAGAAGCAATACGTGTACATAGGCTTGATGCAGAGAAAAAAGGAATAGAGATTTTGGTTGAACCAATTAGTCCTAACTTATCTATTATGGTTGATAAAGAAGCTGTGATAATAGTACTGCGTAATTTAATAAAAAATAGCATTAAATTTTGTAAACCAAACGATACAATAACCGTGAGTTGTAATGCAATTAATGATGCCTTATTATTTAGAGTAACCGATACAGGTGTTGGGTTTGGTAAAGAAATACAGGAAAAATTATTTAACACAAAATCACATGTTAGCACCTTTGGTACTGCCAACGAAAAAGGTACCGGATTGGGCCTGTTAATTTGTAAAAATATTGTTGAGCAAAATGGTGGAACAATATGGGCCGAAAGCGAAGTAGGAAATGGTGCGTCATTTTATTTTACTATTCCTAGGTAATCGTTTGTTTTTTAGCAAGTAATTTATACATTTGTCTAACACATGTTAGGCTTATGACTGATACACTTACATTCAATAGAAAAGAACAATTAATAGAAGTAGCTGCAAAATTATTCAAGCAAAAAGGCTACGCTTCTACATCAATGCGCGATTTGGCTGCCGAAATAGGTATTGAAGCCGCAAGTTTATACCATCACATTAAATCAAAAGAAGAAATTTTAGAAACAATTTGTTTTGAAATGGCCAGTAAGTTTACCGATGCCATAACCGAAACAAATGATATTTATTTTAATGCCGAAGAACGCTTGCGTATGGCAATTAAAAACCATGTGTTAATTATTACACAAAATATTAACCGCTCGTCTGTTTTTTTGCATGAATGGAGAAGTTTAACAGAGCCAAAATTAGCAGAATTTATCGAACAAAGAAATCAATACGAACAAGGAATTCGGGTAATTTTAAATGATGGAATTAACGAAGATTTGTTTGATAATGTAGACGAGAAATTTGCCGCCTTAACCATTTTATCAACTGTAAATTGGATTAATGAGTGGTATAACCCCGATGGCAAAATGAATGCCGAACAAGTAGCTGAAAAATTAAGTGATTTTATATTTGGTGGATTACGCAAAAAGTTAGTAACCGATATAAATTACAAACCATAAACAGGATAAATGCAGGTGTTAATATTGCTTGTCTTGAGTTTATATCAATAAAAAATAATAAGATAAATATGTACGGAAATGCTTACATCGATCCTAATGAAAAAGCTAATGCAATGATAGCTGGCGAGGATCCTATTAAATTAGCCGATTTTGAGGCAAGAATAGCACGTGGCGAAAAAATTGAACCAAAAGATTGGATGCCCAAAGAATACCGCAGGCAATTAATTAGAATGATTGAACAACACGGCCATTCAGAAATAATTGGTGCATTGCCAGAAGGTACTTGGATTACACGTGCTCCTGGTTTTAAACGTAAATTAGCGTTGATGGCTAAAGTGCAAGATGAAGTAGGACACGCGCAGTTATTATATAGTGCGGCCGAAACTTTAGGTAAAAGCCGTGAAGACATGACCAACGATTTAATTACCGGAAAAAGTAAATACAGCAATGTGTTTAATTACCCAGCATATACTTGGGCTGATGCATGTATTATAGCTTGGTTAATTGATGCAGGTGCAATTATAAATCAGGTGGCTAATGCTAAAGGTAGTTATGGCCCTTATTGCCGTGCTTTAGATAGAATTTGTACTGAAGAAAGTTTCCATTTAAAATATGGCCATGATAATGTAGTAACGTTGGCTACAGGAACTCCTATTCAACGTAAAATGGTTCAAGAAGCCTTAACACGTTGGTGGCCGCCAATTATGCATTTCTTTGGTCCTTCAGATAAAATATCAAGCCATACAGAAATTTTAATGCGATGGAAAGTAAAAATGGCAACAAATGATGATATGCGCCAACAGTTTTTAAACATGTATGTACCCAAAATTTGGGACTTAGGTTTAGAAGTTCCAGACCCTAATTTAAAGAAAAACGAAGAAACCGGAAAGTGGGATTATACTGAACCAGATTGGGAAGAGTTTAAAAGAGTAATTAATGGTGGTGGCCCTTGTAATGCCGAGCGTTTAGCAGTACGTAGAATGGCCGAGGAGCGTGGCAGATGGGTTAGAAAAGCATTGCTTAACAAAAACGAAAAATATGTAACACCGCTTGCGTAAGTGGAAGGGGAGTTAGAAAAATTACTAGGTTGGGGAAGGCAGTTACAAAGATTACAAGGTTAGAAAGATTACAAAGTTGGGGAAGGGGAGTTAGAAAAATTACAAGGTTAGAAAGATTACAAAGTTGCGCAAGCGATAGAATAGGGTTACAAGGTTGGGGAAGGGAGTTACAAAGATTACAAGGTTAGAAAGATTACAAAGTTGCGCAAGCGTGAGGTTAGGTTTTAAAAAATTGAGCAAGATTATCGAGTTTAGTAAAATCAAAGAACCTTGTAACCTTCTAATCTTTGTAACCTTGTAATTGAGAGATTACAAAGTTCCGCAAGCCGAGGTTAGGTTTTAAAAAATTGAGCAAGATTATCGAGTTTAAGAAAATCAAAGAACCTTGTAACCTTCTAATCTTTGTAACCTTGTAATTGAATAATTAGAATCAGAAAGAAGATTATCGAGTTTAGTAAAATCACATAACCTTGTAATCCTCTCTCGCGTCAAACATAACTTTGTAACCTTGTAATTAGAAAAGCATTGTAATTAGAAAAATTAAAACAAGAAAGAAGATTACCTATACAACGAAAAATAAAACAGCACCATGATAATATCTTTAGATCCGCGAGTTACTCGCGAAAAAATAGAAGAAAACAATACTATTGAACCACTTGAACCCATGGATAATTGGGGAACTTATGAAGTGTTTCATCAAAAAAAACGTGGCGACCAACATATGCATGTAGGAATAGTTCATGCACCAAATCCAGAAATGGCTTTGCTTTTTGGTATGGATCAATATGGCCGCAGGGGAATAACCGCAAATATTTGGGTGGTTAAAACTGCTAATGTTTTTTGCACCGAGTACGATGACCAAGATATGTTTGCCACTATTCCCGAAAAGCAATATCGCGAAGCAGGTGGATATAAGGTAATGGATAAAATTAACAAGTATAAAAAATCGATTAAAGCATAACATGCTGCAAAAAGGCGCAAGCTATATTGGGCATGTAAGTATGTTGGTGCTTATTTTTTTATCGGTATATTTTTACCAAGAAAAAATGTTGCATTCAGATAACGCTTATGGTGCTTTTATGCTAATAAATACGAAACAATTTATTATCCCACATTATAGGTTTCCTTTAGTGCTTACCCAACTGCTTCCATTGTTAGCCATAAAGCTTGGGTTGAGTTTAAAGTTTGTACTAATTGCCTTTTCAGCGAGTTTTTACCTAATATATTATTTCTGTTTTTTGTTAGTTAACTACGTTTTTAAAAATACAAAAGCAGCGTTGTTAATTTTATTTACAGTTTTAGTTACCACGAGTGAAATATTTTTTTTGCAAACAGAGCTTTTACACGGCTTAGTATTTGGAGTAACTTTTTATGCTTGGTTTTATTATGCCGAAGACAAACAAACAACAAAAATATTTAATCAACTTTTGGGTGTTGTATTGTTATTAATAGCACTATTATTTCATCCCTTATCTGCATTATTTGTTCTTTTTTTATTGGTTTGGATAATCATTGAAACACAAAACTACCGCAACACAAAACTATATTTTTACTTGTTATTGGCAGTAGCTGTTCTTATAGTTAAAACCTTGCTTACTCCAGCAAACTCTTACGAAGCTGGCTTTTTACAAATGCCGAGTTTTTATGAAGCATTTATGGGAATAAATAAATCCTACTCACTTGGTTTTTTTGTGAAAAGGTTACAGGGATTGTATTTATTGCCCACCTTAATGTTGCTGGCTTCACTAATTTGGTTAAGCTATAAAAAACAATTTATTAATGTAACTTATTTGTTGGTTTCTGCTATCGGGTATTTGTTGTTTGTAGCTGTTTTTATAAAGGGCGATTCGAATGTAATGATGGAGCGTGTTTTTTTACCATACGGACTTATTGCTTCTATTGGTATTGTATCCGTATTTGTTAATCAAAACAAGGTTAATTTAAGTGCAATTAAATCAAGTTTTTTATTACTGGTTTTGATAGGAGTTATAGTTGCGGGAGTTGTTAAGATAACCGAAGCATCTGTTACATATAGTTACCGATTAGCCTTGGTAAAACAACAAGCAGAAAAAGCTCAGCAGACTAGCGGCTCAAAATTGTATGTATTTAATAGCGATGTTCCATATCCGTTTGCCATGTGGGCCAATGCTTGCGAACAAATTTTATATAGTGCATTACATTATCCAAATTATATAAAAACTGTTTTTATTTTTGAGGATGATGTGGCTGCAAAAAATACCATAACGTCAGATACAACATTGTTGCTTTTGACCAATTTTTATTTAAAAACAAATGATCGTTTATTAAACAAAACATACTTTAATTTAACACCAAGTTCCTATAAATATTTAACACTAAACTAAACAATATGAATACCGAAATAGTTAAAGAATTAATGTACAAAATGGCCGATGATTTATTAATTATTGGTCATCGCAATAGCGAGTGGACAGGCCTTGGGCCAATACTGGAAGAAGACATCGCTTTTTCATCAATGGCACAAGATAAAATTGGACAATCAAATGTATTGTTTCAAATTTTACACGAATTAGGTGAACAAGAGCCCGATACAGTAGCATTTACACGTAATGCAAAACAATTTCATAATGCACAATTTGTGGAGTTGCCAAATGGCGATTACGACTTTAGTTTAATGCGTCATTTTTTGTATGATGTAGCCGACCAATTACGTTTTGAAATGCTTGCAAATAGTTCTTATGAACCGTTGGCAAAAGTTGCACGTAAAATAAAGGGAGAGTTAAAGTATCATGTGTTTCATGCCAATACTTGGATTACAAAATTAGGCGCTGCAAATGAAGAAAGCCATGCACACATGCAAACAGCCTTAAACGAAGCCTGGAACTATGCTTTAGGATTATTTGAAGAAGGTCCGTTTGAAAAAGAATTGAAAGAAGCTGGTGTATTCGATGGTGAAGTAGCGCTTAAAGGCCGTTGGTTAGAAGCTATTACTCCCGTGCTTGATAAAGCCACTTTAGTAATTCCATCAGAAACTACTTGGCAGCCTGTTTTAGGTGGCCGTACTGGCATTCATACCGAGCATTTACAACCTTTAGTAGAAGAAATGAGCGAAGTGTTTAGGGTTGATCCAAGCGCAGAGTGGTAAGAGGGGAGAAAAATTACAAGGTTAGGGAAGGGAGTTACAAAGATTACAAGGTTACAAAAATTACAAAGTTGGGGGAAGGGAGTTACAAAGATTAAAAGATTACAAAGATTACAAAGTTGGCAAGCGCACGATTAGATTTATCAAATTTGAGGATGATTACCAAGCTTAGTAAAATCCAATAACCTTGTAACCTTGTAACCTTGTAATCTTTGTAACCTTATAATTGAGCAATAACAAAGATTACAAAGTTGCACAATCGGAAGGTTAAACTTTACAAATATGAAAGTAATTACCAGGTTTAGTGAAATCAAAGAACCTTGTAACCTTCTAATCTTTGTAATCTTTCATAACCTTGTAATTAGAAAATCATTGTAGTAAGAAAAATTAAAACAAGAAAGAAGATTACTAAAATGACGAAAGTTTAAAAACCTTGTAACCTTCTAATCTTTCATAACCTTGTAATTGAACGATTACAAAGTTACGTAGTTGATAGAGTAGGATTACAAAGATTACAAAGTTGGGGGAAGGGAGTTACAAAGATTAAAAGATTACAAAAATTACAAAGTTGCGCAAGCGCGGGGCTAGGGTTAACAAAGTTGAAGATGATTACCAGGTTTAATGAAATCAAAGAACCTTGTAACCTTCTAATCTTTCATAACCTTGTAATTAGAAAATCATTGTAGTAAGAAAAATTAAAACAAGAAAGAATACTACCAAAATGACGAAAGTTTAAAAACCTTGTAATTCTCCTAACCTGTAATTAAAAAAAACAAAAAGCATGATAACAGAACAACAAATATGGCAAGCACTTGAAGTTGTAAAAGACCCTGAAATACCAACATTAAGCATGGTAGATATGGGTATTATTACAAAGGTGGAAGTGCGTGGAGAAAGCAGTGTTTTTGTAGAAATGACACCAACTTTTACGGGCTGCCCAGCTATTAAAATGATGGAAGGAATGGTTGCTGATAGGTTAAAAGAAATTGGAATAGAAACAATAGAAGTAGTTACCACTTTTGATAAACCTTGGGACAGCAATAAACTTACTGCACGTGGTTTATCTTGTTTAAAAAAGCATGGACTAGCACCTCCAATTAAACACGAAGGCGAAATAACATTAGAACTTTTAGAACATACGGAGTGTCCTTTTTGTGGAAGTAAAAACACCGAAATGAAAAGTCCGTTTGGGCCAACACTTTGCCGCAGTATGCATTATTGCAACGATTGTTTGCAAGCGTTTGAAGGTTTTAAGCCTGTGGTGTAAATAATATGCATTCGTGTTTAGGTTATCCATATTTGTGAATATGATAAGCACTTTGGTTAGTTAATATTTTATGATATTTGAAGCCAATGAGAAGGATTGGCTTTTTTTGTGTTTTAATTTTGGTTACGCTTACTTCGTGTAAAAGTAAAAAGGCGGTTACTAAAAACACCAGGCAACCAGCTAACAAAGAGTACCGCGAATTAAGTAAGAAACTTAATTTAGAAGTAGATAAATCTGACAATATTAAGCTCTATAAGTTTGTTGGAAATTGGTTGGGCGTACCACACAAATTGGGCAGTTGCAGCAATAGTGCTATAGATTGTTCGTGCTTTGTAAAGTTGTTATACCAACAAGTTTATAACAATAACCTTCCGCGAACTGCCGATGAAATGCACAAAGAAAGCTCATCAATAAACCAGAAGAAATTAACAGAAGGGGATTTGGTTTTTTTTAAAATTAACTCTAAAAAAGTTTCGCATGTGGGCGTGTATTTAAAAGATGGATGGTTTGCACATGTAAGCACAAGTAGGGGTGTAATGATAAATAACCTAAGTGAAGCTTATTACGATAAACACTTTACCGGAGCTGGTAAAATAAAGTAACAATTATTACATACCATCTATTAAAATAGCATGTAATAATTGCCTATCTATAAAATTATTCTTTAATAAATTTCAATACTTCAGCCTTCTGTTGGCTATTGCTTATTTTTAGCAAGTAAATTCCATTTGTTAACCCAGTAATATTAAGTTGGTGAATAAAGTTTACTTCGCTTGCCATAATGGTTTCACGTAATACTTCATTCCCTAAAATATCGGCAACTGATATGTTGTAGCTACTTAATGCAGTATTATTTAACTCAATGTTTAACTGCTTGCTTGCAGGTACTGGATAAACTGTAGGTTTAATTGTAGCCGATAATTTATTGCCAGATAAATCAATTAATACAACATTGCTATTTGTGTATTCGCCATTATAATCAACTTGTTTTAGGCGATAGTAATTAATGCCATTACTTGGGTTTTGGTCAATAAAATTATACTTAATTAATGCAGTAGAATTGCCATTGCCATTAACCAATCCAATACTTTCAAATACCTTTCCGTCCATGCTACGCTCAATTTCAAAATGTTTATTAAGTTTTTCTGAGGTAGTACTCCAGTTTAATTCAACTAAATTTTGCTTAGTTTTATTAGCATTAAACGAAATAAGCTTAACAGGCAATTGCTGGTTTTGGTTGTTAAATACCAACATAAATCTGTTAGCCGCTTGACTTGCACTATTGTTTAAAACAGTACTAAATGCGTATACGTTGTTTACATCAGCTACAATAAATTGGTTTTGGGTAAAATTATCAATCAATGTTATAGTAGTATTGGTGTCAATAAAAGTTTCGGCACCAGTAAATCGTAATAGGTAATTATAACTTGCATTAGCTACTGGCGTGTATAAATTAACAGTATCCCTTTGGCCATTAGGTATTGCATTAATTAATAATTTATCTGCAGATGTAGTTGTATAACTTGATATACTTGCATTAGTTGCATCAGGCTTAAGTGCATCATAATCATCATCGAAATTTTTTGTGGCATTACTATTTAAATACACAATTGTTTCGTCATAAATTTTGTTTGTTTCGCCAATGCTAATTTTTAGGTTATTTACTAAATTAGTTGTTCCTGTTTTACCAAATAAACCAACAGTTGGGTTATTAACTTTAAAACTTTCGCGGAAAGTTAAAGTAGCAGCGGCATTAGTTTTAACAAAAAATGCTTGTCCAGATGCAATTTGATTTGCCCCTCCGTTTACCCCACCGCTGTTTACATTCCATGCACCATATCTGTTTTGTGATGGATTGTAGACATAAATTGTAGATTGAATAGAAGCAGATCTTTGACTCACCCAGGTTGCATTATTCCAATCAATTGCTGATGGATATGGATTAGCTAACAAATGCCAACCATTATCGTTTCCACCACCATTTGATGATGTAAGGTTTACCGTTATATCTCCAGTGTTAATAGTCCCTGTACCTTTTAATAATACTGGTTCTACGCTATAGTTTGATCCATTTATTAAACTTGTACCAAGTGCCCTATCACCTCTAATAAAAATTCTGTAGCCACTAGTTGAACTTAGTGTTACATTGGTATTAGCTATGCCTTCCCATTTGCTGTTAATACCACCATTTATTGTTTCATTATATTTAAAAACACTCGCATTTCCAGAGGCAGTCCAATCAAAACCATTGCTGTTAAATCCGCCCAAACTACCGCCTGTTCCTGGGCCAGTAACATGTATAGTTTTTTGTAAACTGTTGGCCACACTGCTACCACTAATTGGCCATCCAATAAAACGCCATAACCTACCAGCAGGTATATACCTTTCGTAATTAACTAAACCTACGATACTCGCTGTAGGCACAGGTCCAATAGATGCTGTTCCTGTTGCAGTAGATGTTAATGTTAGTAAACCATTTGAAACTAATTTTGCCGTACCAGTTATAGAAACTATGCCGGTAATTTTAGCAGTATCTGTTAACGTTTTATTTCCGCTTCCACCAAAGTTTACATTTTTATACGGTAATCCAGCTATTGTTTGTGCTCTATTGCCATTGAAGGTAAACGTTGGGTTGTTTATAAAACTTATGGTATTTTCTTGATACTCTAAATTCGTTTTTATAGTATATGTTCCAGCGGCTAATTCTTTTTCGCCACTACCCGAAAATTTTAGTGTGCCGTATGTATGTGCTATTATTGTTTGTTTTTGATTACTGCTATATTCAATTATTGCATCTTCATCAATATATATTTTGGTACTGGTTAAAAATTCGGCAAGACCATTATCATTATTAACTACTAATTTACCATATACATAAACACTATCAGCATTAATTGTATAGCCATTTGTTACAAATTCAGCTGTTGGGTATATATACAACACCTTTCTTGATCCAGTAAGTTGCATATTGGCACTTAGCTTGTAATTACTTGGTGCATTTAAACGCAAACCGTTGTTAAAGGTTCCACCACCAGTTGTGGTAGAATTTAAAACTGTTAATGCTTGGTCTACAGTGGTTGGAGTTGGTGCACTTGGCACAGAAGCTGTTATGTTAGTAGTTGTTCCACCATTATTGGTTATGGTTGAGGAACTGCCAAATGTTACTGCCCCATTTTGTATATTATTTCCGTAATTAAGGTTACTACCACTATTTACGGTTAAGTTACCATTAATTATTATGTTGGAGTTAGATGTGTTTAATACACCACCATCTAAAACTATATTATTTAATACTACATTACCAGAAAAAGAACCATTACCGTTTGATGATGTATTAACAACAGCAGTACTATTTTGTGCATTAAAAGCACCTGTTCCTATCAGTTCAATTACTTTTCCACCAGCACTACAATTTCCGGTGGTATTATATATAAAACTAATAACACCGCTACCTGCATTAACCGTAGCCCCTGTTTCTATCTTCAGGTTGCTTACAGTTATATCACCACCAATATTCCAAGTTGTTCCACTTGATACAATTACTCCGCCTAAGGTAATTGTTCCATTATTAGTTAACCCTTGAAAAGTTGGTTTTAAAGTTATGCAAGAAGTTGACAGGTTTAACGTTGCTCCTGCATTAACCGTTAGGGTTTTAATTATCTGAATGTCTTGTTGCGCGGTTACAGTGCCAGAAACAATTACAATGTTGGGTGGCACCTTGTTTCCTGTTGCTCCCCATAATTGGTGACTATAAATCATGTAGCTACCACCTGCAATTTGTAATGTGGCATTACTTCCATACTTGGGATGTGAATTTTGATCTTTAATTTTTCCGCCATTAGTTAATAATATAGTGCCATTGATAGTAGAATTTGAACCAAAATTCATTTGGTCTGCATTATTCACCTCTACATTGTTAAATGTTATAGTACCATAAACGGCTTGTCCATCAGCATTAAAAATTACCTTACCATCTCCTGCATTAAATGTCCCATTGTTTTCAAGCACAGTAGTCCAAGCTGCTTTAAGTGTTAAGCTGTAACCGCCATTTGCAAATTTCAATTTTTTGCCTGATTTTATATTTAGTGTGTTGCAAATTGCATTGGTATTAATGGTTACTGTTCCATCAATTTCAACTTCATCACCTGCATTGGGTACAACACCGTTAATCCAGGTTGAAGTATTACTCCAATTACCACCTGTATTATTTGATTTTATTTGTGCTGAGTAGCCATCAAAAGCAAGTATGCTAAATAGTATAATTAAAAAGCATTTAATTTTATTTTTCATAATCCCCATAATTATTCATGTAAAAATACTTGATATAAAAGAGCTAACATGTTGCATTATTTGTATAGTGATATATTAATATAGCCTACTGTTATCAAGCAATGAGAGTCTGTTTTTGTACTTTGAAAATACGAGGTAATTAAGAAAATGGATTTTAGGAAAAACTATAATACGTAAAAGAACACTTATTTTTTGTTTATGGTATTGACAACAAGTAGATTACTATTAATTGGTTTTTTGATTATTTTGCGAATAAATTCCAATGTTAAATTACCGTAAACATTAAGAAGGTTTATACCTAATAACAACAGCCGCTTATCTATCGTTTTCCACCACTTGGATAATCCACTGTTGTGTAATAATGCAAAAATGGCCGTATTTACTGATTTTACGAGTTAGTTTCAAGCACATGTTTATTGGACAGATAAGCTCATCTCAATTGATTATTTAACTAATAAATATAACAGGGTTTAAATGTATTTGAATGACGATAAAAGGGGAATTTTGATAAAAAAGAAAGACTCCGAACGCAGTGAGGAATGACATAAAACCACTCACACCACCAACCTCATTACCAAAATTGCCACCACTTTTTTTCTAAGCCAATATATACACCATCAATACGTGTTTGTACTTGGTAAGGTTTTATAAAATCGCCATTTATGCCTTGGCCAGTTTTTAAATTGTATTTGTATTTATGCACTGGGCAAACTACCAAATCGCCTTCGCACCAACCGCCATTACCTAATTTAGCACCAGCATGTGGGCATACATCATCTACAGCATAATAGCCATTTGCGTTTCGGGCCATACAAATGCGTTTGTTATCAATTACAATGGTGCGGGTGGTATTAATTTGCTGCGGTTCGGTACCGTGTTTTTTAAAATCGTAAACCTTATAAAACTTTATCATACCTAATATTTACTCAACAGGCAATAAAAGTAACCTAAGCTTTACACTTGTTTGGTCGTTATCCAAAACTAATACTAAACTGTCGTCACTCAAGTGTTCAAAAGGAATATTTTTGGTTGATTTTCCATCTTCTTTTTCTTCATCACTAATAAAGGTTATTGCGTTTGATGTAAGCTCCCATTTACCAGTTGCGCTTCCGGCTGCATTACCAGTAATGTATGTACCATCAGCATTAAATTCGTACAAGTTTTTTATCAGCACATCGCGCAATACCGCACGCTGCCGTTGCATCATGTTGCCTTGCATGGTATCACTTTGCACCATCGATTTTTCGGCATCAATAAAAGTAACATCAGCCACGCGCCAACGTTTGGTTAATGCTTTTTTATTTTTACTGTTACAACTTGTAATTATTATAAGAGCAAACAGTGCAAGTATTATTTTATTCATTTTTATAGGTTACTTTAGTCCATTTATTAGGCACATCAAACTAAAAATTCAACCACAATCTAAGTACAAAAAACTATTTTTGCTAAAAATTAAGTATATATTACCCACTATTATTTTGTTAAAGTATTAATTATGAAAACAGTAGACTCCCTAAATTTTGCCAATAAAAAGGCGCTTATCCGTGTAGATTTTAACGTTCCGTTAGATAAACAAACTTTTGCAGTTACTGATGATGCAAGAATTAGAGCAACAGTACCAACCATTAAAAAAATATTGGCCGATGGCGGAAGTTGTATATTAATGAGTCACTTAGGCCGACCATTAAAAAAGTTAAAAGACGATGGTACAATTGATGTTGAAAAACATACATTAAAACATGTATTGGCTACCGCTAGTGCCTTGTTTGGGGTTGATGTGCAATTTGCAAATGATTGTATTGGACAAGAAGCAATTGATAAAGCTGCAGCTTTGAAACCTGGACAAATTTTGTTGTTAGAAAATTTACGTTTTTATAAAGAAGAAGAAAAAGGAGATGTTGCTTTTGCCGAAAAGTTGAGTAAGCTTGGAGATATTTATGTAAATGATGCTTTTGGTACAGCACATCGTGCACATGCTAGTACAGCTGTAATTGCTCAGTTTTTTGATCAAAAATGTTTTGGTTATGTAATGGCTAAAGAAGTAGCCAATGCCGAGTTGATTATGAAAAAAGCTGCTCGTCCGTTTACTGCAATTACGGGTGGTGCAAAAGTGAGTGATAAATTATTAATTTTAGAAAACCTGCTTGATAAAGTAGATAATTTACTAATTGGTGGTGGAATGGCTTATACCTTTTTAAAAGCAATGGGTTACGAAATTGGTTCGAGCTTATGCGAAGATGATAGGTTACAACTTTGTTTAGATTTAATGGCCAAAGCAAAATCAAAAGGAGTAAATTTAATGTTACCAGTTGATAGTGTGGTAGCCGATGCATTTAGTAATGATGCAAACCACAAAGTATGCAACAATAAACATATAGAAGCGGGTTGGATGGGATTAGATATTGGTCCGCTTGCTGCCGAAGATTATGCAACAGTTATTAAACAATCTAAAACCATTTTATGGAATGGCCCAATGGGTGTGTTTGAAATGAGCAACTACGAAAACGGTACCAAACAAGCAGCAATTGCTGTGGCCGAGGCTACAAAAAATGGTGCATTTAGTTTAATTGGTGGTGGCGATAGTGCTGCTGCGGTTGCTAAGTTTGGTTTCGAAAATGAAGTGAGTTATGTTAGCACAGGTGGAGGTGCATTGCTTGAGTATTTTGAAGGCAAAGAACTTCCGGGTATAAAAGCCATCAACGAATAAAATAATTTAATAATCATCGGTAACAGTAATTGTTATCGGTGATTTTTTTTAGAACTAAAACTAATATTGCATGAAGCAAAATCGTATATATCATTACAGATTTGCCATTGCTTGGGCAATGTTAATTTTGTTTGCCTGCGGTGCAAGCCCAGGCACATTAAGTGAGCTAAAACTCGAAGATTTATTTGGGTACGACAAACCCATTCATGCCCTATTATTTGGACTGCAAGCTTGGTTATTAATTCAAGCAAATTTAAAACGCCACAACATTAGTAAGCATAAAGTTATTGTTTTATGGTGTACAGTAAGTGCTGTGTTTGGTGCATTAATAGAGCTAATGCAAAAGTTTATTTTTACAGGCCGCAGCTACGATTATTTTGATATGATTGCCAATGCGCTCGGGTGTGTAATTGTTTATTTTATTGCGAAAAAAAAATACAAGAATGTTTGATATTATTTCTCCGGCCATACAGCAATATTGTGATGACCATACCCAGCCCGAAAGCGAAGTATTAAAAAAATTATCGCGCCATACTTTTGCGAATGTGCTGCAACCACGTATGCTTAGTGGGCATTTTCAGGGTCAATTATTAAGCATGTTTAGCCAAATGATAAAGCCCAAATACATTTTAGAAATTGGTACATATACTGGTTATTCAGCAATTTGTTTGGCCGAAGGTTTGCAAGAGGGTGGGCGCTTAATCACCATTGATGTAAATCCCGAACAAGAAGAAAATATTCACCGCTTTATTGAAGAAGCTGGTATGAAAAACAAAATACAGTTTATTGTAGGCGATGCGTACAACATTATTAAAACCTTGCCCTACAAGTTTGATTTGGTTTTTATTGATGCGGATAAACCTAACTACTTAAAATATTACCAACAAGCGATGGAGTGTTTAAATATTGGCGGTTACATTATTGCCGATAATGTGTTATGGAGTGGCAAAGTGGTTGATGAAAAAAGTTTGGAAAAAGATAAAGACACACAATTATTAGATGCCTTTAATAAGCACTTGCATAACGACATACGAATTAAGCACGTTTTACTGCCAGTTAGAGATGGATTAATGATTTGTCAAAAACTATCGAATTGACGTTTTTTCTATATAAAAGCATTGAATTTTGAAATTAAGGATTAAATTGCAGAGCTAAATTCTACATTTTTGTTTTTCAAGGTGCAACGCTTTTTATTTTTTGTATTCTTTACTTTATGTGCAGAAGTAAGTGTACATGCTGCTTGTGCAGGCGTTAATTTAAATTTTACTAATACTGCCCAAAATGGCTGCGGAGTGCCGCAAAATATTGTGTTTGATAATACATCAACGGGTATTAATGCCAACAATAATGTTAAATATTATTGGCGTGTAAATGGTGTTTTAATTGACAGCACCATCAATACTGGCCCTAATTTTAATTACGCTTTTTTAGCACCGGGTACATACACGGTAAGAATGATTGCCAGAACTGCTGGTAATTGCCGCGATTCTATGCAACATAATATTACCATTACATCTGCTAGTCCGCAAGTATATAATGCAGCAGCCACATTAACCTATCAACCCGTTTGGAATAATTGTATTTTAAATCCCTTACAAAACGATAATTACACCGTAAACATTTCATCAAATGTGGTGTTAAATAACTATACCATTATTTGGGGCGATGCAACAATAAACGCTAGTGGAGCAAGTTTGCCAATTGGCAATTTGGTAAGCCATACTTACACAACTCTTGGTGCTTATACAGTAAAAATAATAACTGTTAATGGTGGTTGCAGCGATACCTTAACTGGTTTGGTGTATAATATGCGCCCTGTAAGTACATCAATTAAACCATTGCCTGCTGGGCAGTTGGCGGGATGTGCGCCTCATACCATTACTTTTCAAGACTCCACCCAAAACGCCTTACCGGGTACTGTTTTAACATGGAATTTTGGAGATGGAACAGTTGTAACCAGAGATTGGACACAAGCTAACAAGCCCATTTCGCATACTTATTTGCCTACTGGTTTAGGCAATTGTGTGTACACCGTTTCGCTTCGAGCATTTAACGTAAATTGTAATACAGGACCCAATAATGCATCAACATATACCATTTCGCCCATATTAATTTTTGATAAAGACCAAGCAGGAATTAACCCTCCTGCTAATTTATGTTTGCCCAGTTTAACATACACCTTTGGAAACTCATCGGTTGATAATTGTATTACAGGTCAGCGCCTTTATTATTGGGATTTTGGTGATGGAACAAATACAGGCTGGATAACATCAAAAGCAGCACAAACGCACACTTTTCCTGATTATGGAAGTTACACCATTATGCTTATTGATAGCAATGGTTGCGGAAGCGATACTACTTATGCTATGGTGGTTTTAAACACACCTCCGCAAGTTGGTTTTACAGTAGCGCCCAAATTTGGTTGTGCACCACTTACCATAAATTTAAATGATACTTCGCTTGGTATTGGCAACTCAAGAGCGTGGAATTTACCAGGTGGTTCGCCAACATCATCAA
>JAUCCO010000034.1:0-27427 GCA_034676125.1 Bacteroidia bacterium | reverse complement strand
TTAGTCCACTACTTTTTCTGAAAACACCACGCCATATTCTGCTAATTCTGCTAGTATTGGGTTGTACAATGCTGGCATAGTTGGAATGATTACTCCGCTTAAATTTATGTTGCCTAGCATAATGTGTTTAGCTGCAATTGCCATAGGTAAACCAACTGTTTTGGCCATGGCAGTTAAAACATCTGTTTCGCCTTTTACTACCAAAGTACTAGTTATTTTTTCTGTTTTATTTGCATAAACAGCTTCAATTTCGTGGTACATTACAATCATATCTAATTCGCCTTTTTGCAGTTTCCATTTATGTTGTAAAAGTTGCTGTAAAATAAATGCTGGCGAACCTTCATCTATACCAATTTTAACCTCATCAAACAAGCCTAACCACACTAGTTTTTTAAACTCATCGCTTGTTGGTGTTAGTTGTAAAAATTCACAAACACGTTCTTCTAATTTTGTTAAATCGTGGCCAGGTGTAAATGCACTTAACAATTCTCGGTAAGTTAAATTTTGGGTGTTGTGTATGGTAAAACTATCATCCGTTAAGCCCAGTTTTACTAAGTTATTCCACGCTATCGAATATCCTTTTTTACGCAAAGTACCACGTAAAACAGTGTGTGCTTTTTCAATTCCGTAAGGTGTAATATATCCTAACGAGTCTCTGTTTGCATAACTTTCAAAATCGCCATAACCATCAATATGCACCGCTTCGGTTTGAGTAAATATACGTTGTGCAGGAATAAATTTTAGTTCGTTTTTTTCTAAACATCTTGCAGTGCTTTGCCCAGCTACTACTACGTTTCTGGGGTTCCAAGTAAACTTGTAATTCCAAGGGTTGTCGTCAAACTCTGGTGCAACTAAACCTCCACAAAACGATTTAAAAACAGAAATATATCCGCCATTGTGTTTTATCTCGTCAATTAATTTCATTGCCGATAAGTGATCTATTCCTGGGTCAAGGCCACACTCGTTTAATAAAATGATGTTATTTTTTATGGCTTCATCATTTAAGCTTTGCATTTCATCACTCACATAACTTGCAGTAATTAAATGTTTTTTTAGTTGCACACAAATTCTTGCAGCTATAATATGCATGGTAGCTGGCAATAACGAAATTACTAAATCATGCACAGTTATTAGCTCCGTTAATGCTTCTTTATCATTTACGTTTAGCGCAATTGCTTTGCCATTGGTATGGTTATTAACTTTGGCTTGGGCGGTTTGCAAATTGTTATCAGCCACCGTAATTTGCCATTGGTAAGTGGTGGCCTGTTGCAACAAATATTTTATAAGGTATGATGAAGAAAGACCTGCACCTATAACAAGAATGTTTTTCATTAAATGTTTACGAATTTGAGCACGAAACTATACATTTACTTTCATTTTTGCTTATTATTGAATAACAATGGAAGAAATTAAAAAAGAATCGATACTGATAAAATATACTGATGTAAGCGAATTACCCGAATCTGACCGTAATTTATTGCATCAAGCCAAACTAGCTGTAGAGAACGCTTACGCTCCATATTCTAATTTTAATGTAGGTTGTGCTTTGTTGTTAGACAATGGCATTATTGTAAAAGGAAATAACCAAGAAAACATTGCTTACCCTAGTGGTTTATGTGCCGAGCGTGTAGCCATATTTAGTGCAGGTGCAAATTATCCTAATCACGCAATTTTGGCAATGGCAATTACAGTAAAAGCAGCTAAATTTAAAGTTACCGAACCTATTATGAGTTGTGGTGCTTGCTTGCAAAGTATGAGCGAATACGAAATACGTTACAAACAACCTATGCGTGTTATTTTACAAGGCGAAACAGGCGATATACATGTGGCCGAAGGTTTAAAAAACTTTATGCCTTTTATGTTTTGGACTGATGAATTAAAAGGATAATATGGGTTTGATAAAAGGAAATATTGTCGATTTAGAACAACGCAAAATATATGCAGCCCAAATTGTTTTTAATGATGGTGTAATTACTAGCATAACACCAATTGATGAGGTGATAAGTGGTTTTATATTACCAGGTTTTATTGATGCGCATGTACATATAGAAAGTTCGCTTTTGGTGCCATCGGAGTTTGCTAGATTAGCAGTAATGCATGGTACTGTGGCTACAGTTAGCGACCCTCACGAAATAGCAAATGTGCTTGGTATGAAGGGTGTTGATTTTATGATTGACAATGGAAAACAAACGCCATTTAAATTCTTTTTTGGTGCGCCAAGTTGTGTGCCGGCTACTATTTTTGAAACCGCGGGTGACGAAATTTCTGTTACCGATATTGAAAAATTATTGCTGCGTGATGAGGTATTGTACCTTACAGAAATGATGAATTTTCCGGGTGTTATTTTTGATGATGCGCAAGTACATCAAAAAATAAAAGCTGCACATTATGCGGGTAAGCCTGTAGATGGACATGCCCCTGGATTAAGAGGTGAACAATTGTTGAAATATTTTAATGCCGGAATTACCACCGACCACGAGTGTTTTACCCTTGCTGAGGCCATTGAAAAACTTGCGCTTGGTATGCATATTTTAATTAGAGAAGGTAGTGCTGCCCGTAATTTTGATGAGTTAATTCCTGCGCTTAAATTGTATCCTAAACAAATTATGTTTTGTAGTGATGATAAACACCCCGACTCGTTATTAATAGGCCATATTAACCAACTTTGTGCGCGTGCAATTGCTGCTGGCTATAATTTGTTTGATGTATTGCGGGCTGCTTGTGTAAACCCTGTTAAGCACTATAAACTACCCGTAGGATTATTACAAGTGGGTGCACCTGCTGATTTTATTGAAGTGGATAACCTTGAAAATTTTAAGGTAAACAAAACATTTATTAACGGAAATATAGTGTTTGATAATGGAATAGTTTTTCAACAATCTGTAGCTGTTAATGCCATTAATAAATTTAATATTTCTGAATTATCGGTTAACGATTTTAATTACGAACCTCAAGAAATTGAACCTATTATTGTTTGTATAGATGGCCAATTGGTTACTCAAAAAATATTGTGCAACAAGGCAGATATTAAACCTGCAAACGATGTGTTAAAAATTGCAGTAGTTAACCGTTACCAGCAAACAAAAGTGGCAGTGGCTTACATAAAAAACTTTGGTTTAAAACAAGGTGCAATTGCAAGCAGTGTAGCCCACGATAGCCATAATATTGTGGTAGTTGGGGTTGATGATGAAAGTATTTGCAAGGCTGTAAATTTACTGGTGCAAAACACTGGTGGTTTAAGTGCAGTTGGCAACCAACAATCGCTTGTATTGCCATTACCCATTGCAGGATTAATGAGCAATGAAGATGCTTGGGTAGTAGCCCAAAAATATACCGACATTGATACTTTTAGTAAACAAATTCTAGGCTCAACATTGGGGGCGCCATTTATGAGTTTAAGCTTTATGGCTTTATTGGTAATACCAAGTTTAAAATTAAGCGATAAAGGTTTATTTGATGGTGATACATTTAGCTTTTTACGTGAAGTAAATTAACTAAAAGATAGATAGTTTTAAAATCCACTGTTCACTCCGCACGTGTTTTGTTTATGACTATATGGATGGTTTATAATTGTTTGGCATGGTTAGTTAAATGTACAGTTAGGTAGTTGTTTTTTAATTTCAGGTAACGAAAAAGAGGTATTATTGATTATTTTGACTTCTTTTAATTCACATTTTTTTACTTTTTTTAAAAGTGAAATAGTTTCATTATCCAATGTTAGCTCTGACATGTTTATTTCGAATTCGCTATTTGGACTGAATTTTAAAATTTGATTAATAGTCTCACTATTTAAAATAGTCCTAAAAAAAAGGATATAACCTGAAATCTTCATCAACGTTGTATCTAATGATAACTCTGTGAAATAAGCTTTATCACTGAATTTTTTGTCAATTTCGTGATTACCGGCAAAGTATATAGATGCACATTTAATTAAAAAATCATTATCTGTGTTAACTTTTATCTTCTGCCTTTGGGTTAAGCTTTGTAGCCATATTTTATTTGAATAATTAAAAATATAGGGATCAATTAATGCATCAGTTGTATCTAAAGTCAAATCTAAAATTTCAAGCCCCTCTACCTTAACTCTTAATTTAATAAAATTATTATAACTAACATGTACCCATTCGTAATATAGAGAGTCTGTAGCGGGCATCTCTAATAAATTGGGAGATAAACTCCATTCCCATAATTCATCAATAGAATCAGGTACTATCAATTTACATGCAGAACATCCGCTTTTACCACTATAAGTAAAACGTTCAATACGGCTATTTAATTCACTACAATCGAATTTGCAACGAAGTAAATTTATTTTTAGGGAAACATTTTTTAAACTGCCAAGCCCCTCCCAGAAATTAGCGGGTATATGTTCTATTGTATCAAATTGAAAGTAGAGTGTTTTATCTGGCAATGGTCTAATAATTTTTTTTATGGTATCCCAATAACGAAAACAAGAATCCAAATTAGTTGTATTCTTAAAGACAAAACTAAAGCTCTTTTTTCCTAAATAATAATGTCCGTAAGGTATTTCTGTTGAAACTATTTCTCTAAATTTTTTTAAAACAGAATTGACGTTTGTATGTCTTCCAGTGTATTTAAAGGTTTGATCACATTCTAACTTTAAATCAACATTCATCAATAGTCCTTTTTCTTCAACATTAACCAGAAATGAATCATTAACCGTTACAAAACCCAACCTATTTTCACCGTTAAAATCAATGTTCTGTGCCTTCAAATTAATGATTTGGCAAAGCAAAAAAACTGTCAAAGTCAAAATCTTGTTTTTTATAGTCAACAAGTTGTGAGGTCGAATTACAAAGCTGTTTCCGCAAAAGTTGAATTCTCTATTCACACGCATTTGTCTTGCCTGTGATGATATGGATGGTTTATAATTGGCTGGCATGGTTAGTTGTAGATTTTTTTATTTTTGATTAGATATTTGTTGAAATTATTGCTGCGTATTTCGTTGAGTAAACTTACAGGAAAAACTTTGTCAATTTTGAGTGTTTTTAATGGGGCGATGTAAAGTGAGTCTTTTGATTCAAACAGGAGGTGCTCTCTCCAAAGTTCTATGTTTTCAAAGGTTAAGTCAAATCTCTTTGACCAAATAAGTGATTTACTTTTAATGTTAAAACATTTTACACTATCCTGAAAAGCATAATAGTAAAATGGATAAGTAATTTTACTCGGACATTTTACAAGAGTTTGCGAAGGTTTTTGAATTTGAAATTTCAGCTTATTTGTTCTTAAATCTATAAAATCAATATTTTTTTCTGACTGTACAATTATGTGCTCAAGCTGGTCAGATGTCATTCCACCCTCAATAAATGTGTATTTAGGATTAACAATAATGCCTAATGATTTATTTCTAAAATACTCTCTTTGCCATAATTTTTTCTTTGTCATTAAATCATAACAAGTGATTGTAATTTCATGTCCATCCCTTTCAGCAACGTACTTTGAATCCTGCTTAACAAAGTAATTTTTTATAATTATGGAATGAAAACCATCTAGAGGTCTAGCCCAATGCCAAATTAACTCTCCTGTTTTAAAATTAAACAATTTCTTACCATCCCCATCCCAAAACATTACATAATCACCTGATGAATATAAAAATTCTGGGAGGCTTAGAGGTGCAATAATTTCAGATACCTCGTCTTTCCCAACCTTTACAAGGCCTTCGCCCACAAAGGTGTAACCGTAGGCAATTTTCCCATCATATGAAAAGAATGAAGTTAAAGAACCTAACCAATATCCAAAATCCCATTCCACCCTTTTAGATGTGTCTAGTAATGAAGAAATTGAAATTGTTTGATTCAATGGAATATCCTTGCCATCTGCATCTCTTGTTTCGCCTGATAGAAAACAACACACAACTAATGAATCATTTATAACTTTGGTGTAATCAGGATCATAATTAATATTAGAATCTATAGGGTTTAGCTGAAAGTAATTAGTTATTTCATTGTAAACATAATCTCTACCTTCTGAGTAATTATTTTCAGTAAAATTGCAGCCATTTAACAAAAACATTATTAGGAAACAGATTGTAATATTGAATCCACTTAATATTGTCAGAAAATTAATTTCACTTAAAATTTTCATGTGTTTTATTATTTACTCGTTTATAAATCTGAGTTTGTGGTGTAATTTCCATTTAACGCTTAAGCGAACTTACAGTTTCTACACGAATATAGTGGTTATGGTTAAATGTTAAGTTATAACATTATTGTGTTTAGTTTTTTACGTGAAGCAAATTAACCAAAAGATATTAAGCATTTGGGTCAATCCTTAATATTTCGGCAGTGCTTCGTTTAATGTTTTCACAGATAGATGTCATAGGTAAATCGTTTGAGTCTAAGCCAAACGGATCTTCAATTTCTTCGGCAATTAACTCTAAACTTACCAATACATAAAATACAAAAGTGGTGATTAAAATTATCCAATAACCAAAATCGCTTACAAACGAAAACGGTATCGACATAATGTAGATAAACAGAAACTTTTTTATAAATAAACTGTATGAGTAAGGGATAGGGGTTTTTTTAATTCGCTCGCAAGCTCCAGTAATATCTGTTAAAGATTGTAGCTCGTTGTTAAGTGCCAAAAATTGGTAACCATCTATTATCGCATTTTTGTACATATCATGTATCATCATATACAGTTGTGATGCCAGTAAATTTGGTTGATGTGCTTGTTTGGTATCACCTACAAACTGTTGTTTTTTATCTAATTGTGTGGTTAAATGATATTGTAACGAAGTGGCAAAATTACTCAGTAATTCGTTTGTTTTTATTCTATTTTCTGAATCGTTAATTGCTATAAATGCATCAATTTTTATTGATAAATTTCGGCTGTTGTTTAATAAACTTCCCCAAAGTTTTCGGCCTTCCCACCAACGTTCGTAAGCGGTGTTTGTTCTAAATACCATTAATAAGCCAATTACAATACCCAATAACGAGTGTACAATTGTGGTGGTTTTAAATTGCATCTTTAATACTTCAATTTCAATATATGCAATTAACCATGCGAATAGGGCAATCAATACCATCATGCCCGCTAATTGCCTAAAAGTATCGCTTTTATGAAGCTTAAATATCAACCCAAACCAATCTCTAGGATTATACTGTACCATATTATTTATTAAAAAAATTGTTACATAGTAAATGAAGCAATTCGTAATTTACTTTGTCGAAAGGATGGCCAGTATTGGGTAGTACCATAAATTGGGCATCAGGTAATTGCTTAAAAATGTTTAAGTTTTCAATAATCGTAGCGGTGTTGTCTCTATCTCCAACACCAATTAAAACTTTACAGTTTATCTGGTTTAATAATGCTTCGGTTAATATTGGTTGTTGGGCCAATTGCTCCATCATTGTTTTAGTATTAGCCAACATGGTTTTCCAATTTTGCTCGCCATGTATGTGCATTAAATGTTGGGCATAAGCGGGAACTTTTTCAGCTATTTTATCAGCATTTAATAGGGCGGTTTCTTTGCTAACTTGTGCTATATTCCAATCAAATTTTGTATTTAAGGTTGCAATACTTTCTACCATATTTGGGTATTTTGATGCAAAATATAAAGCAGCGTATCCGCCCATGCTGTATCCAAAAATATTTATTTTACTTAGCTGGTTCTGCACCATGTAGCTTAAAATATCTTCGTTGTAATCATCAAAAAAATGTCCACTTAAAGTTTTTTGGTTATTGCCATGTCCCCTAAAAGTTAGCGCATTTACTTTGTGATTTTTTTTTAAATAAAGTGCAAAATCATCAAATTGATTTTGGGTTGATAAAGCACCATGAAGAAGAAGTAAGTTTTTCAATGTTAAAAGTATTATTACTGTAATTTACCCCAATTACCTAAAACGGCAAACTCTTCCCAATTATTTTTTTCGTGTTTAAACACCCTGAGTCCGCCATAACTTTCGTTGTTATTTACACTCACAAAGTTTAAGCTTACCAAAACATGTTTACCATCTGTGCTATAAATTGGGGCACTAAAATAATAAAATGCTTGGTGCTGATACTTGTTTTTAAAACAAGGCCACAAATCTCTAACTACACTTTTGCAGGTATGCACATCCTTATCGTTTACCCAATATAAATTGGTATGAAGTAGGTTTGTATCTGCAAGTAACTCTATACTTTTATCGCTAAGTGTTGTGGTGTCAAAAATTACTTCGGGATATTTTTTAGAAAATTCTTTTAAGCCTCTTAAATCATTTTTAGTAATGTACCTGTTTCTAAAAGTGTTCGAAACCAAAAATGGCGCGGGATAAATGCTCGACAGTTCTAGTATAAAAGTTTGCTGTTTATTGTCTAAGTTGATTACACTTAATTCTTCTGATTGACTAGTGTTTTCGGAGCTTGATGTAGATTTGTTTTTGCCACAACCAAATAAACCAATGGTGCTTATTGCAATTAAAATATAAGTTAGTTTCATTGGTGCAATATAATCGTGTTGTTTTTATTTTTGCATGTCGTGGTTAAACTCCTGCGATTTTCCTTTTGCTATACTTAACGTTTGCCAATTGTTACCTGCAATTATTTTGCATATAAAAACAATCTGCCCCACGTGCGATGCGTAGTGCGCTACTTGCCTGTTTATTGCTTGCATTACGCTGTGTGGTTCGCTTCTAATGGTTATAATTTTTGATAAGTCGTTTTCGGTAAGCAACTCCAAAGTATTAAACAAACAATGCCATCCATCATCCCACATTTTTAACATTTCGGTTTTATTTGGCCTTTCATTTTGTTCAAATTCTGCATCACGTTGGCGCCATTCTTTTTCACCATCAGTTGTTAAAAAATCGGTCCATCGGCTTTTCATATTACCTTGCATGTGCTTGATAATTAAGTAAACATTGTTGCTTTGTTCATTTGCTTGCCAATAAAAATCTTCTTCGTTTATTTGTTGCATGGCTTTGTCGGCCAGTGATTTGTATTGTTTAAATATTTCAATACTCGATTGTAGAAAATTGTTGTTGGTTTTATCCATGATGTTTTGCTTTAAAAAAAATTGTTTACTTACTACCATCAGCATCTTACAAGTTTTGTTGAAGATAGATTACACAAATCTAAAATAAATAAATACATTCGCACCCATCTTTTGGTGTATGTATTTTTTCATACTTAAAAGGGAATTAGGTGTAAATCCTAAACAGTACCCGCTGCTGTAAGTATCAAACCAAGATAAAAATTGGTTTAACAGGTTTGTTTAAATCTTAGTCACTGTTTGTAACACAAATGGGAAGACCAAACAAACCCGATATAAGTCAGAAGACCTGCCATTAGTAATTTTACCAAGTAGCTTTCGGGAAAAAAAGCGAGGGAATATAGTATGCAGTGTAGTTTTACACTTTTTCTATCAACCTAAATTTTTACCCAACTTGCTACTTTTAATTTTAAAAAAATTGAAAAGTACATTGGCAATTGTAAGTATCATTTGGGTAAGTTGTTTTCAGCTTAGTGCCCAAATATTGCCTACAGATTCCATAAAAGAACTTCCAGAATTTACTACCACCACTCAACGATTTGAAACCTTTAATGTAGGTGCTAAAATTGTTCAAACAGACTCGTTATTAAAACTTATTTCGGTGCACGATAACATTGCGCAGTTATTAAGTTACAATAGCCAAGTTTTTGTTCGGGCTTATGGTCCAAACCAAATTGCTACCACAAGTTTTAGAGGAGCAGGAGCGCAGCATACTGCAGTTTTATGGAATGGCATTAACTTACAAAATAGCCTTCTTGGTCAAACAGATTTTAGTTTAATACCCGCTGGTTTTATGGATGATATTGGGGTGTATTATGGTGGTAATTCTGCCTTGTATGGAGCAGGAGCAGTTGGTGGGGCAATTATTTTAAACAACAATACTGCTTACAATATTAAAAGTAGCAATTACCAAATTGGTGCAGGTAGTTTTGGATTGATGCAACATAGAATTGCGGTAACTTATGGTACAAAAAAGTTTTTTGTTAAAGTAAAAGCATATCACCAACAGGCGCAAAATGATATTGAATTTACCAACTATACATTACAAGATAAACCGTTGCAACGTTTGGCACATGCACAACAAAAAAGCAATGGGTTGATGCTTGAAACAGGCTTTAAAATTAATTTAAAACAAGAGCTTGCAATTAGATATTGGTATGGATTTACGGATAGAAATTTGCCACCTACAATTGGCATGGCTGTAAATAATGCTTTCCAAATTGATGAGTCGAATAGGATAGGGTTGGAGTGGAAAAATACAAAAACAAAAAGCCGCTGGATTGGTAGAGCTGCCTATGTAAACGAGTATTTAAATTACAACGATCCATCAACTTATAACACAGGTTTAAGTAAAAGCAATACATTGGTTACCGAGGTTGAAAATACCTTGCAATTAACTAAAAACTCTAAGTTAAATAGTGGCTTTAATTATACGGGTAATTTTGCACAAAGTACTGGTTACAACAATTCAGTAAGCCGAAATAGTTTAGCGGCATTTGTGTCCTACCAAGCATTGTGGTTTAATAAAATTAATACATCGGCTAATATTAGGCAAGATGTGGTTGATGGCGACATTAAACCATTTACTGCAGGCTTGGGTTTGATGGTAGATTTAAACAAATATTTTTCGGTTAATGCCGTTGTAAATAAATCGTTCAGGATGCCATCCCTTAACGATTTGTATTGGGTTACTGGTAACATAAATTTACTACCCGAAAATGGCTACTCGCAAGAGGTTGGTGTAAAGGCAAAATATTCAAACCAACATGCATTTATGTTTGGCCAGGTAAATGTTTTTAATAGAGATATTACCAATTGGATTTTGTGGCAACCTAATGGCGGCAGTTGGACACCTCAAAACTTACAACAAGTTTGGAGTAGAGGATTGGAGTGGAGTGCAAAGTATACTTATAGCTACAAGAAAATTTTAGTAAGCCTAAAAAATGATATCAGTTATGTGTTATCTACCAATCAAAAATCTAATGTAATAAATGATGCAACGGTTGGTAAACAACTTATTTATGTGCCACGTTTAACTTATCAAAATTGGTTAACATTTACCTATAAAAATTTATATGCTGCCATCAATCAAACCTATACTGGTTACCGTTTTACAAGCACAGATAATTCATCATTTATTGATGATTATAATTTACTAAACGTATTTGTTGGCAAAGGATTTAAGTATAAAAAAATAAAGTTTGATGCCAAGTTTCATGTCAACAATATTTTAAATAACGAGTACCAAGTATTGCCATCGCGGGCTATGCCAATGCGCAATTATTTAATAAGTTTAGCAATAACAATTTAATACAAAACATATATAAAAATGAAAAAACAAATTTTACTATTAGCATTATTAGTTACAGTTGGGTTGATGCTTAATGCACAAACAAAAGCAGGTTTTGATGACATTACCTTATCAAGTAACAGTGTAAAAAACGGTTCGGGAGCTACCGTTAATGCTCAGTTTACAAGTGGCAATGTTGAGTTTGGTAACATTTATCAAACAAGCTTTGGAGGTTTTTGGAGTGGAGGCTGGGCTTACTCAAACATTAAAAATGATACCAATGGAACATACAGTAATTTATATGCTGCTTATGCAAACCAAGGTGCAAATAACTCTGCTAATTATGCCGTAGCACAACAAGGAAGCATATTGCGCATTAAAGGTACAGATGCAGGTGAAACTGTAAGTGGATTGTATGTAACCAATGGAACTTATCCGGCATTAACGATTAAAAATGGCGATTCGTTTTCTAAGAAGTTTGGTGGTGTAAATGGTACCGACCCTGATTTTTTTGTACTTATTGTTAAAGGTTGGAAAAGTGGAACTTTGGTTAATGATAGTGTTAGTTTTTACTTAGCAGATTACCGTTCAAACGACCCAGCTTTAGATTATATTATTAAAGATTGGACTTGGGTTGATTTATCAATTTTAGGTGGAGTAGATTCTTTACAATTTATGCTAAACTCTAGTGATGCTGGACAATTTGGAATTAATACGCCAACATTTTTCTGTGTAGATAATATCATTACAAAAAGCGATACTGCTGATTTAGAAAACTTAAGTTTGGCTAACAATAAATTTTGGAGCAAACCAAATAAATCAATTACAGAGATTTACCAAAGTGGTAATGCATTATTCTCTTCTCGTTACAGTATTTCAAGTTTTGGTGATTATTGGAGTGGCGGTTTTGCTATTTCAAATAAAACGGATGCTAACCTTGATAGCACTGTTGTAGGTTCATCTAAAATAAATACTGCTGTTACCGCAATGGGTGCTGATAGTACTGCTAATTATGCAATTGCACAACAAAATACCATCATTCGTTTAACCGGAAATGCATTGGGAAAACAAATCGAAGGGGCATATCTTACCAACTCAAATTACAGTTATGCAAGTATGAAATGGGGCGATGCATTTGCACGTAAGTTTAACGATTCTGATTTTTTTAAGTTAAATATTATTGGTTACAAGAGTGGTGCAATTACTGATTCGGTTCCGTTTTATTTAGCCCAAAATGGTGTAATTAAAACAAGCTGGACTTGGGTTGATTTAAAACCTTTAGGTGATGTGGATAGTGTAATGTTTAAATTGTCTTCATCAGATGTTGGACAATTTGGAATGAACACTCCTGCATTTTTTGCTATTGATGAGTTTACAACTCGTGATGCAAGAGTTGGTTTAACTAACATTGCCCAAACTTTACAAACCTCAATTTACCCTAATCCTACAAATGGATTGTTAACTATTAACTTACCTCAACAAAATACAAATGCTTCAGTTGCTGTATATGATGTTACGGGTAAACTTTGGATAGCGCATAACATGCAAAACATGGCACAAATTGATTTAACCAATATGCCTTCAGGTGTGTATTTTGTGCGTGTTTCAAGCAATGGTTTGTCAAACATTCAACGTGTTGTTAAGTATTAATACAACTTTTTATTAGCTTTGGTTGACTTTTGTAATATCAACCAAAGCTATATTTAGCACTTACATGAAATTTAATAAGAATCTATTTTTATACTTTATTATACTGGTTGCGTTTTCATCATGCGAAACGCAACCAGTTATTACGCCCGATTATCCTGCCATTATTAATCCAAAAGGAGGGTTGTTTATTTTAAATGAAGGCAATTTTCAGTTTGGTAATGCCACTTTAGATTATTATGATTTTGAGTCGCAAATACTTTCTACCAATGCATTTGAAACTACCAATAACCGTAAGTTAGGGGATGTATTACAAGCTATGACGAGTGTAGGAAATACAGGGTATTTAGTTGTAAATAATTCGCAAAAAATTGAAGTAATTAATATGGATAATTTACAATCTATTGCTACAATTACTGGTTTTGTTTCGCCAAGGTTTATTTACATTTATGGTACACAAAAAGCTTATGTAAGCGAGTATTATAATGGCGGTGTAAAGGTTGTTGATTTAAACACCAATCAAATAACAGAAACCATTCCTTTAGCAGCAAGTTGTGATGAGTTATTGGTGAACAAAGGCAAATTGTATGTTACTGCATCAAACAAAAAATTGGTATACGTAATTAATACACAAAGTAATGTGGTAATGGATAGCATTGAGGTAGCTTATGGGCCTAATAGTTTGGTAGTAGATAAAGAAGGTTACTTATGGGTGCTAAGTGCGGGCAGAAATATTAACGGATTTCCTCCGCTTAATGGTGCTTTGCAAAAAATAGATACCGATGCAGATAGTGTTTTAGTGTCGTACAGTTTATCAAGACAAAGTGATCATGGACCAATTAAATTGCGCAGTAATGCCAAAAGGGATATGCTGTATTGGATTAATGAAAACATTTATAATTACGCTATTAATAATGGTACACCAAGTAGTTCACCATGGTTAGCATCACATAATAATAACTTTTGGGGTTTAAATTTCGACTCGTTAACTGATGAAATTTATGTAAGTGATGCAGTAGATTACGTTCAAAAATCCATCATAAATAGGTATGATGAACAAGCTAATTTACGCGGAACATTTAAAGGTGGAATTATTACCAGTGCATTTTATTTTTATTACAAATAATGCAAGATAATAACTCAAATTTAAGCCAGAATAAGTTGGTAGAAGGAGTTCATTATTATATTAATCAACAAGGTTATTGGGTGTTTACGGAAGCCTATCATTTAGCCCGTGGCTATTGTTGCAAAAGCGGTTGTAAGCATTGCCCTTATGGGTTTGCTAAGAAGGGTTAGTTAACGTTTCAGTAAGTTTCATGTAAGGTAACTTTACAATAAACTTAGTTCCTTTAGATAGAGTCGATTCAACTAAAACCTCTCCTTTATGTAAGTCAATAATCTTTTTTACCAATGATAAACCTATTCCATGACCAGCAATTCCTCTAGTATCATTGGCCCTAAAAAACGGTTCAAAAATTAAAGGAAGTTCTTCACTCGAAATACCAATACCATCATCAGAAATGGTAATTAAAATATAGTCTTCAACAAAAATTATACTTACATCACACTTATTGTCTTGGCTAAATTTGCAGCCATTTTCCATTAAGTTTTTAAATGCCGATTTAAGTAATGTTAAATTACCTAAAACATAATTTTCGTGCTCGTTTTCTGGTAGATTTTCTATTTGTAAATTTATACGGTAATTGGGTTTTCCTTTTAATAATTCAACACGAGATTCTGCTACAACTTCAATAAGTGGAACTTTAGTATTTTTCTCATCAAATTCACCCGAATTGGCCCTAGCAAGTTCGCTTAAACTGGTTATTAATTGTATAAAGTGATTAATGTCTTCGTCTATAGATTTTAATGTGTTTACATACTCTTCGTTGCTTCTATCTTGCATTAGCATTACTTCTATTTGTGCTTTAATAGCGGTAATAGGTGTTCTAAATTCGTGCGAGGTATTTGAAACAAAGTTTTTTTGTACAATAAAAGATTTTTCTAGCCTGTCGAGCATTTTATTAAAAGTATTGCTCAATAAATCAATCTCATCGTTAGAGTTTTTTGTGGGTAATCTTTTGTCTAAATTATTGGCTGTAATTTGATCTACTTCTTTAATTAACTTGTTAATTGGATTGAGGGCTTGTTTGGCAAATATCCAACCTAATACAGCTGTTATTACTAAACCAATTAATAAAGAAAAAAGCAGTAGTTTTTCTAAGTACTCTACCTTATTAGTTCCAACTATATCTTGACCAGATGCAATTACTATATAATCAATTCCATTATGTTTTAAAATAAAGCCAACGTATTGTGCTTTTTTAGCATATAAGGTTATTTTTTCGTTCTTTTTTACCTCATTCAGTATGTCTATTTTGGGCAGTTCAGCTTTTCTTGTTGTATCACTTATTAATAAACCATCAATGCTATAAACAGAAATTTTATGATTTGATATAGGCCTTAAAATATTTACACGATTAATTTCTTCATCCAAACTATCAGGATTGGTAATGTCAATCATGAGCTTTGCAATAGTCGTACTTCTTTTATTCAGTCTTTCGTAAAAGTAGTCAGTTCTGTGTTTTGTATAGTTTTGGTATATAACTAGCGAAAAGCTAATTAATAATAACGCTACCAAAATTAAAAACCGTAAAGTTAAAGCTCTTTTAATATTCATACCATATTTTTGAAATTTTAGTCGTCTGATTTGATAACGTAACCCATACCTACCATTGTTTGTATCAGTTTTTTATCAAATTCTTTATCTACTTTTTTGCGTAAAAAATTAACATACACATCAATCACATTTGTTCCAGTATCAAAATGTATATCCCAAACTTTTTCGCTAATTTCTGTACGAGATACCACGCGGTTTTTGTTACGTAATAAAAATTCTAATAAGCTAAATTCTTTGGCTGTTAAGTCAATACTTTTACCACTTCTTCTTACACTTTTTTCATCAAGATTCATTTCTAAATCAGCAACCTTAAGTACCTTTGGTAATTGTATGGTATCCGTAAAGCGTTTGCTTAAAGCCCTTATGCGTGCTACTAATTCTTTAAACTCAAATGGTTTTACCATGTAATCATCAGCACCAATTTCAAGGCCGGTTACTTTGTCGTCTGTAGTGCCCAATGCAGTTAGCATTAGTATTGGTGTTTTGATTCCTTCTTCACGTAATTTTTTGCAAAGTTCTAAACCATTCATGTATGGTATCATTAGGTCTAATACAATTACATCAAACTCATTTTCTGTTGCAAGTTTATGTCCAAAAAAACCATCATATGCTATGGTAACATTGTTTGATTGCTCCTCTAAACCTTGTTTTATAAATGAAGCCACTTTAGGCTCATCTTCTATTACTAGTATTTTCATTTGGTTATAATTTTGTAACTACGAATATCAGTATTGAACATTAAAGAATGCGACTTAATAAATTAAAATAAAATTAAATAAGATGAGGCTATCCGCCCGCTTTTTTTGCTTTATAACCTTTGTTTATTAACCAATTTAGTATTTTCTCTCTATGGTCGCCTTGTATTAAAACCTCTTCATCTTTAATACTTCCGCCACCTCCACAGTGTTTTTTTAAGTTAGAACCAAGTTCGTTTAAATCATTTGTATTGCCTATAAATCCATTAATGCGCGACACTAATTTGTTGCCTGGTTTTCTATCTAAATAAACTTTTAATTGCTGCTGTTGTGGTGGTAAGGTTTCTAACTCATCGTTCTCATCTGTATTAAGTTCAAAATCATTGTTGGTGGAGTATACCATGCCTCCGTTTTTATGTTTGCTCATGCTACTATTATTTTAAGATTACCCGGAATAAGTTTTATTTCTAATTCAGCATCTAACATTACTGGTTCACCATCTATGTTTACAACCTCTGTATTTTCACGTTTTATAATAATATGTTTTCCACTTAGTACTTTTACTTGTGCTGATTGATGTAAAGTTTTATTAAACATACGTGCACCAAGTTGTGGCATTTGTAAAATACTAAATGGTTTTAAAATAGTAACTTCAAATACGCCATCATTAATAATTGCAGTAGGCGCTATATAGGCATTGTTGCCATACTGCGAGCCGTTTGCCACACAAACTAAAAAAGCACTTTCGGTTATTTGTTTACCATCAATTTGTATGTTGTAATTGCGAGCTTTGTATTTAGAAAACTCAGCTAGGGTAATTTTTGCATATTGCCAAAAACCTCTTTTTGGTGCGGTGGCAAACATCCAACTTACGTGTGCATCAAATCCAACTCCTGCTACATTTAAAAAAAACTCGTTGTTGGCATAACCAGTATCCATTTGTATGGTATCAAGTTTATTAATGCTTTGTAATGCCTTCGATTGGTCCATGCTTAAATTTAAATGCCTAGCTAATCCATTGCCCGAACCTACTGGTATTATACCAAAAGTAACATTGGTACCTGCAATGTATTTTGCTGTATTATTTATGGTGCCATCTCCACCCACAGCAATCACTACATCATATTGTTGCGCAACACAATCTTTAGCCAACTCTTTATTGTGTTCGGTTGATTTTGTATAAAACAATTCGTAATCGAACAGTTGTGGATCAATTTCTTTTTTTACCAAATCAGGAAAACCCGCTTTGTTTATTCCTCCTGATATTGGATTGATGATAAATGCTAATTTCTTTTTCACAATTTGTGTTGTATTATTTACGTTTTAGCTTTTGGCAAAGTTAATTATTCCCAAATTTATACCTAAACCCTATATGTAAATCAAATCTCGAAATATTATCTGGCTCTGTTAAGTTTTCGGTAGTAGTAACTTTTGTGCTTAGATTGGTAATGGTCAATTTATTTAACACAGCCGAAAAAACACCAGCTTTTGCGGTTAATGCAAAATTGTATCCCATGTTATACTCCAAAGTACCATAGGCATGTAACCCAAGAGTAGATGCTTTAATTAAAAAAGGCAAAGCAAAATCAGTTCGGTTTTCATAGTTGGTATACCCAAGTCCAATAGCTATAGTTGTTAGGATTTTGTCTTTTGTGTCTCCAAATTTTAGAAAAAAAGTTGGTGCAAAAAAGTGTGTGGTAATGTTATCAGATAGAGGGCCTACTAAGGTGTCATTTTGCGTAAAAACAACTATTTTATCAATGTAATTGTTGGTGTTGTAATTGATGTAATGTAAACCAACTCCAAATTTAGAAGTAATAAAATAGGCACCAGTAATATGGTATGATACACCAATGCGTAACTCGTTTAAATAATCTTTGTAAAAATCAGGTAGTTGTCCATCTGGCAATGGTGCTGTTAAATATCCTAATCCAGCACTTGCTGATAAATATATTCCTGTACCCGTTTGATTAATTTTAGTTGATTTTTTTTTGATGAAAATACTGTCGGGAGGAAGTACATTAAATTGGTAACTTTTAATGTTTTTGGTGGCCATATTTCCTTTTACAATTTCTCCATTTCGGTTAAATAAATAACTAATATAAAGCGGCCCAACTTCTTTAATTTTACAGTTTATACTATCATCATCCATCCTAATAATAAGATCTTGCGCATAGGATTGATATGCTGCAAAGATAAATAAGATAGTAAACAACCTTTTCATAGTTTAGTATTTGCGTTAACTTACTAAGTTGGTATTTCTAAAGTAATGGTTGTACCATTACCTATGCTTGAGTCGATGTGGAATTTAGCATTTATGTATAATGCCCTGCTTTCTATATTACTTAATCCCATACCTTGGTTAATTTTTTCTAGGTCAAATCCTTTTCCATCATCTTCAATCATTAGCATTAAATAACTAGGGTATTGTATTAGTTGAATATCAACATTAGTTGCCTTAGCATGTTTAATAATATTATTTAAACTTTCTTGTGTAATACGATAAACTGTAGTCTGTATTTTTTCATCTAATTGATTATTTAAACCAACAAATTGTGTGGTAAAATTAATTGTTTTATTGCTATTAACTTTACTTATTAAATTTTGAATTGCTCCACATAATCCATTGGTAAGCATCACTGCCGGCATCATCATGTGTGATACGTTTCTAACTTCTTTAACGGCATCATCCAATAAATTCATTACGTTATCTAACTCTTGTGCAGGTTGTCTTTCGGCAAATGCCGATAGGTTCATTTTCACTACAGAAAGGTGTTGTCCGGCTCCATCATGTAAGTCTTTAGCTATGCGTTTTCTCTCTTCGTCTTCTGCTGCAATTATGGCAATGTTTCTTTGCTTTTCTTGTTCAACCAATAACTCAATTGCTTTCCTTTTTTGTTTACTGGTGTAGCTGATGTAAAACAATAATGCTGCCAATATAAATGTAATTAACAATGCTAAAACAAGTAATAATTGTGTTCTGTTTTTGCTAAGTTTTACATCTGCTTTCTGAAGTTCTAAAGCTTTGTTTGCAATTTCTAAATCCTTTTTTTCGGATTGATAGCGTGTTTCTAATTCGTTTATCTGTTTGTTGGTTTCTTCGCTCATTAACGAGTCCCGAAATGTGACATTATCCAACATATACAAATAAGCTTCTTGATAATTTTTGGAGTTTTTGTATGTCTTTGCTAGCGAAAAACTAATCTTGGTTAATAATCGATAACTATTAATTGATTTGGCTGCATCGTAAGAGTTTGTTAAATCTACTATAGCTAGTTTTGGTTGCTTTAAATAAATGTAGATATTGGAGCGGTTTAGTAACACTGATGCTATTCCAAACTTATCATTAAATGATTTTTTAATAACCAACGCTTTGTTGATTAATGGCAAAGAAACATCATATTGTTTTTTTTCATTGTAGGCTAATGCTAAGTCGTTATAAGAAATTCCCAATCCATATTGATCGTTTAACTCCTCCTTAAGTTCTATAGCTTTTTTACCATATAAAATTTTAGAATCAATATCGGTGTCTGCTATTGAGATATTGGTATACACTGCTGCTATTCCCTTTTTGTTATTTATGTCTACATACTTTACTAAGGCTTTATTAAGGTATTGTAGTGCTAATAATTGTTTGTTGGTATCAAGGTATAAAATAGCAATATTATTTAGTGCATTAGCTTGTCCTAATTTATCGCCAATACTTTCAAAAACTTTTAATGCTTCAAAATATAGTTTTAATGCTTTTTGATAATCGCCAATATTGTTATAAACCATTGCTAAATTGTTTAAGGCACTGGCTTTTCCCTTAGCATCATTTATTTTGTTATAATATTTAAGTGCCTCATTGTAATGATAAATACAACTATCGTATTGGGTAGATATATCGTAAGCTATACCAATTCTAATATGAGCTTTAGCAATGCCTTGCGTGTAGTTTAATTTTTCGGCTTTTACTAAGGCATTAAATCCATAGTTTTTAGCGGTGTTTATATCATCAAATACATAAGCAAAACAGAGTTCGTTTAAGGTTTTAACTTCATTGGTATCGGTTTGATTTGGGAGCACATTTAATAGGCTATCGATTTGCGAAGCGAATGTGTTTAGTGTAATTACTAAAACAAAAATTAATATTGATGGTTTCAAATGAGTTTATAATTGCCACTAATATAATTAATAGCAAGATTATCGCAAGTTAGTTGATGTTTTATTTGAGGGTAAGGTAACTATTTATTGCGTTGATTTGTGTTTTATAAAAGAAAATTAATGGTATTTATAACTGGAAAGATGGTTATAATTTTAAAGATAAACACTGGCTTAACGGGCGGCAGTGCTACCGAAGTAGCACCTAGCACGTGGCCCGCCCAAGCGGGAAAGCCCATAAAAAAAGTCTTTTCGTGTTTGCGAAAAGACTTTTAAAGTTTAGTTAATTTTAATTGCTAAAAAGGAGAAACAAAATCTTTAAGCTTAGGTAAAGTCATGTCTTTTTCTGATACAATTGGGTTTGTAGTTTGCCAATCAATGGCCAACTCGAAATCATTCCATAAAATGCCACCTTCGCTTTGTTTATTGTATAAGTTGCTGCATTTATATTCAAAAATTGTGTTGTCTTTTAAAGTTGCAAAACCATGCGCAAACCCAGGAGGAATCCAAAATTGAATAAAGTTTTCTGCACTTAAAATCACCGAATAATGTTGTCCGTATGTTGGGGAGGTTTTTCTAATATCCACTACCACATCTAACACTGCGCCTGTTACTACCCTAACCAATTTGCCTTGCTCAAAAGGTGGTGCTTGAAAATGTAGACCTCGCACAGCACCTAGGTTTGACATGGATTGATTATCTTGAACAAACTCTAAATTTATTCCTGCATCAGCATAACGTTGTTTGTTATAAGGTTCAAAAAAATAGCCTCTTGTATCGTATATTACCTTTGGTTTTATTACCAATAAACCCGCTAATGGTGTTGTTGTTATTTCCAATTATTTGTTTTTTAAATAGTTATTTTATCTAATTTGCTTTTTACTTAGGGCCAACATTAAATAATATTTGCCTAATGTTATTAATAAAATGTATACACTTTTGGCAAAAGTATAAAATTATCCCACAATTTAGCGTTGATAATAGGGTATCGTTTCTAATAATTTCTGTTATTTTTGCAACATGGATGAACAACGCAAAAACTCAAGTAAGATATATTACATTATTATAATTATAATTTTATTGGCACTAAACGGCCTTTTTATTTATAACTATTTTAATACAGATAAAAAACTGGTACAAACTGAAGAAAAACTTTTTGCTACCGACTCTGTAAGGGCCGAGCTTGATAAGATTTTGGGTGAAACACAATCTAACCTTGATTTATATAAAGGAAAAAACAGTGAGTTAGATGCATTTTTAAAAGAGAAAAACGACTCGTTGCAAGAGTATGCTGATAGGATTGATAATTTATTGCGCAGTGGTAGGTTAAATAAAGTACAATTGGCTAAGGCTATGGAAGAGATTGACCAATTGCGTTATTACAAGCGTAAATACTTAAACCAAATTGATTCTTTATCAACCCAAATTACAGCTTTAAATAACGAGAATAAAGATTTACGCGGTAAGGTTGATAAAGAAAAGCGCCAAAACGAAAGCCTTAACATGGAAAATGTAAGGTTAAATAATAAGGTGGCTATTGGTGCAAAATTAAATGTTAAAACCATTTATGTTACTGGTGTTAAAACACGTAGTAACGGAAAGGAACGAGAAACCAACCGCGCATCGCAATTAGAAAAATTAAGGGTTACTTATACGATAGATGAAAATTATGTGAACGACCCAGGAGAAAAAACTATTTTTATGAAGGTAATTGGGCCGGACGGAGCTACTTTATACAATGAAGCTGCTGGCTCAGGTACCTTTACTTTTCAAGGACAAGAGTCGTTGTATTCTGTAAAACAACAAATGGAGTTTGACCAAAAGGCGAAAGAAATGACAACTTATTGGACTAAAGGTTCAACCTTTGGGAAAGGAAGTTATAAGCTTGAACTTTTTATTGATGGGTTTTTAATTGGCTCATCTAATTTTGAGTTAAAATAAAATAATTATTTTTAAAACGTCCTTTATATGAAGGGCGTTTTTTTATGCCTTAATTTTAAATTTTACCTATAATTATGACTAAGAAGTTATCATTAAAAGATTGTGTGATGCTAATTATGGGTAGCATGATTGGCTCCGGTATTTTTATTGTTCCGGCTGCTATGAGTGCCGAGCTTAAATCGCCTACCATGCTTATACTGGCGTGGGTTGTTACGGCAGTTTTAACCTTGTTTGCAGCACTTAGTTATGGCGAGTTGGCCGCCATGATGCCAAAGGCTGGTGGACAATATATTTACCTAAAAGAATCGTATAATAAGCTTGTTGGTTTTTTATATGGTTGGACATTATTTACCGTAATACAAACAGGTACAATTGCCGCAGTAGCTGTTGCATTTGCAATTTATACAGGTGTGTTTTTCCCTTTTATTAGTGATGCCAATACAATGTTTACTATATTTGGTTTAGCAGTTTCTACCAAACAAATATTAGCCATAGTGGTGGTTTGGCTTTTAACGTTTAGTAACTTTACTGGCTTACGAACAGGAGCATTGGTTCAAAATATTTTTACGGTAACCAAAATTGGGGCACTGTTATTTATGATTGGTGCAGGATTGTATTTTATTTTAACACAACCACCTGTAAGTATTAATTGGCAATTACCTGCTAGCATTAATACCTATAACTATTGGGGCATATTTTGTGGAGCATTAGTAGGCAGTATTTTTAGTAGTGATGCATGGAATAACATTACGTTTACGGGTGCCGAAATTGAAAACCCAAAACGTAATTTACCGTTATCACTTGTTGTAGGTACGCTTGGCGTTTTGTTGTTGTACATTTTTATTAATTTTATTTATGTGTACAGCATTCCATTTGGTGATATTGCTACGGCACAAAATGGCAGGGTAGGAACGTTACTTTTAAATAATATTTTTGGGCAAGTAGGCGTGGCTATTATGGCGGCATTAATTATGATTAGCACTTTTGGCTGTATAAATGGTTTAACATTAAGTGGTGCACGTGTGTATTTTGCTATGGCTAAGGATGGATTATTTTTTAAGCAAGCATCATCGCTTAATAAACATAATGTGCCGCAGTTTGCATTAATTACGCAAGCCATTTGGACAAGTATTTTAACACTTAGTGGAAGCTACGGAAACTTATTAGATTATGTAGTTATTGCAGTACTTGTATTTTATATTTTAACTGTTGTGGGTGTGTTTATTTTACGTATAAAACAACCTGATATAGAGCGCACCTATAAAGTTTGGGGCTACCCAATTGTGCCAATAGTTTATATATTAATGGCAACTTTTATTTGTATAAACCTAGTAATTTATAAGCCAGAATACACCTTACCTGGCATTGGTATTGTGTTACTAGGCATACCAGTTTATTACTTGATAAATAAAAAAGGAATTAAAATTTAACTGCTAAGCCAAACATGATGTGGCGTTGTGCCATGTATCTAGCTGGATTGGATGGTGGCGGACCTGTAATACCTAATCGCGGGTCGCGGTACCTTGGATCTACCCAATTGTCGGGAACATTTTGTCCGTAATTATATGCAGTACCTGTAACAGGATTTATGATGGTGGCATTTTTATTATCAAACAAGTTGGTAATTTGTATGTTGAAACTAATTTGCGATTTACCTTTTAATTTCCACCAGCGCATAAAAGTAATATCTGTCCAAAACCAATACTCTCCAACTTTACCCCAGCGCGAATCAGGGTTTGGATCTTGCACATATATTGGGCGGCCAGTATTTACATCTGTTCTATCAAATATGTAAGGCGTGTATCTTACTCCACTTCTTAAATTTGTTTCTATATAAACACTAAAATGGTTGAACCACTTTTTGTTAAACAATCCATTTTTATTATCAATCTTAAAAATGTGATTCGATTTTAAATTATGCGGCACATCCCATGGCAAATAGAACTCACGCGTATCCTCTGTAGCACCCGATGCCAATAACTCTTTTAATTTATCATTTGCACTAGCACTTTGCCCAGTGGTAACTTGATAACTGTATGATAATTGACCGTTATACCAATTACCAATCCGTTTTATGTAACCAAACTCTACACCACGGCTTCGCGCATAGTCACTATTTATTCTCATCGTTCTTGCTACATCTCGCCCTGTACCATCTTTAATAAATACATTTGCTGTGGTAATAAAATCATATTTGTCTTTCCAAAATGCCGAAAAAGTAAATGCATCATTACTGGTAATTTGGGTTTTTAAACCTATTTCGTAACTAATATCTACCTCAGGATTTAAATCTGGATTTCCTACATTAGCAATTGTTGATCGGTCTTGATAAAATGGATCTAAACCTGGGTATAGGTATGATGGATGAGGTAAAATGGTATTATGTCCGTAATTAAAATACAACATTTGGTTTTCGCGAATAGGGAAGGATGCAGAAATTTTTGGTAAAAACCTGAACTTATACCTTAAACCACCAATGTTTACACTGTTATCGATGTAAGATTCACGAATTTCTTCTCTAATTGGTGCACGTGGATTTGCAACAGCATCATCAACAAATTTACCCGGTGCCCAATATTCAAATCTGCCACCAATACTTGCTACTAAACCTTTGTACTTTATTTGATCAGTTATAAAAACACCACCTCGCTGTGGACTTACTTTCCATACATCACTTTGTTGGCCTAACCTAAATGTTTGCGATTCGCCCCCACTTGCTAATGGTAAAGGAGCGCCAACCCAAGGGCGAATTACATCTATCCATTGCATTTCTTGCATTTTAACTTCAAACCCAAATGTAAGTTTGTTCATTGAGTTTAATGAAACCAAATTGCCTTGTGCTTTAACAGCATATTCTTCAAAATAATGCGAATGCCATAAAGTAGCTACACCGCCATTATTGTAAAATCCTGAAGCTAAATTAACAAACGAAACAGAATCGCCTGGGTTAAAATAAGTAGATGGATATTGGTTGATTGAAGCAGGATCTAAAACTTGATCAACTGTTGCAGGGCGCCATGGGCGGCCATTTGCATCTGCTTGTAGTTTTACAAAAAAGCGAGATGCTAATACAGAGTAAGAAAAGCGTTTACTGATGGCTTGCTTCCAATCTATAGAAACCATGTTTGCATCATGCGTATATGTATTGGCATTATCCATTTGCTGGCTAAAGTTATATTGATAGCCTGGCTGAAATGGTAAATCGTTACCAAAAATACGCAGCATGTTTACATCTTGGTTGATGGTTAATGAACGTAAACCAGAAATCATTAAATTTTTACCCGTTTTAAAATTATAATTTAATTTACCAAACACACTCCATTTGTTATCTTGGTATGGGCTCCATAAACGGCTATTTCCCCAACCTTCATTAGGGTATAGGTTTGATATTACTTGGTTTGCTGGATTTTTATAATACTCATCAGAAAAAGCACCACGCAATGCTACCGAAAACTTTAGTCTGTTTTCTAGTTTTTTGCCCAACAATGGTCCGCTCACATTCATTTCTGTGATATTGTTATTCCAGTTGGCCATGCTGCTTTTGTTAAAACCAAAATTATCGCGTTTGTGGTTTATTCCAAACTCTATTTTGTCGCCACCGTTACGTGTTTTAGTATTAACCACACCTGCGGTTGCATCACCAATATCAGCCCCAATTCCACCTGTTGTAACTTCAATATCACCAACGGCATTACTTCCTAAATCCAAACCAAAGCCTGTACCAGCAAGCGGGTCGGTAACTTTTACACCATCTACATACATACCAGTTTCGTAGGTTCTACCACCTCTAATGCTTACACCTGCAGGCGAGTTTACAATGCCGGGTTGTGTGTTAATTATACTTTGTATTTGTCTTGCTGGAGCTAGTTCTATTGCTTCTTGGCTAATGGTGTTAACAGATGCGGCTTTATCTACATCAATAAGCGGACGTTTACCAATAATAATAACTTCATCGCCTACACTAACTGTAGCTGGTTGTAATTGTATCGAAAGCTCTTTTGTTTCGCCAGCTTTAACTTTAATGTCAGTTAAAACAACTTTACTATATCCTAAGTATGAAATTTCTATACTGTATTCGCCAGGCTTTACATTTTTTATGGTAAAGCGGCCATTGGCATCCGTTGCCGAGCCAAATGAAGTTCCTTTTATTAGCACACTAACTCCAATTAATTCAGAGTTGTCTTTTTTATCTTTTATAAGACCTGTAATGATAGCCGTTTTTTGTTGTGCGTTAACACTAACAGCAAATAAGCTTAAAATAACAATTAGGTATATGTGGCGCATGCAATATTATACTAGTAAAATATAGGGCGCAAAATAGGGGATTATTTTTTGTTAAAAAACTACCTGATGCATTAAGCTATTGTTAATTTTAAATTGTTGATATCAATATATAATTGATAGTAAAACAATAGCTTAGCGACTATAAAAACAAAACGGCCCTATTTTTTAGATACGGCCGTGTTAATTATTTTAATGTTTTTATTCCTTTACGCTACTTACCCAGCCAAAAGTATCTTCTACTTTTCCGGTTTGTATATCACCTAATGTATCATACAAAAAATTGCTTACTTCACGTTCGTCTGGGTTAGGCAATGTATATTCTACTCCTTGATAATTATATGCTGCAATTTTTGCAATAATGGCGGCTGTTCCGCTACCAAACGCATCTGTTAGTGTTCCGTTTTTACTAGCTTCAACTACTTCATTAATGCTTATTTTACGTTCTTCTATCTCATAGCCTTTTTGCTTTAATAATTGCAAACAACTGTCTCGGGTTATTCCTGCCAATATTGTACCGTCAAGTGCAGGGGTAATAACTTTGTTACCTATTACAAAAAAGATGTTCATGGTGCCACTTTCTTCAATATTCTTGTGCTCGCGGCCATCGGTCCATATAATTTGGTCAAAGCCTTTTTGATTTGCTTCGGCAGTTGGCAACATGCTTATTCCGTAGTTTCCAGCGGTTTTTATATCACCAACTCCACCTTCAAAGGCACGTACATATTTTTCTTCAACCAATACCATAATTGGTT
>JAUCCO010000033.1:0-27816 GCA_034676125.1 Bacteroidia bacterium | reverse complement strand
ACCAAAACGGTGTTTCCTTTATCTACTAACTTTTGAAGCACATCAAGCAAAACCCTTACATCTTCAAAGTGCAAACCAGTAGTTGGTTCATCTAAAATATAAAATGTATTTCCTGTATCGCGTTTGCTTAGCTCTGTTGCTAATTTAACACGTTGCGCTTCGCCACCACTAAGTGTAGTACTTTGTTGGCCAAGTGTAATATAGCCTAACCCAACATCATTAAGCGCTTCAATTTTTCTGAGTATTTGAGGTGTGTGTTCAAAAAACTTTACCGCTTCTTCAATGCTCATATCAAGCACATCATTAATAGACTTACCTTTAAACCTCACCTCTAAAGTTTCTCTGTTATACCGCTTACCATTGCAGGTTTCGCACTTAACATATACATCAGGTAAAAAATTCATTTCAATGGTTCGCATTCCTGCACCTTGGCAGGTCTCACATCTACCACCTTTTACATTAAACGAAAACCTTCCGGGTTTATAACCACGAATTTTAGACTCTGGTAAATTTGTATACAAGTTACGTATGTCTGAAAAAACCTCTACATAAGTTGCTGGGTTACTTCTTGGCGTTCTGCCAATTGGGCTTTGGTCAATTTCTATTACTTTATCAATATGTTCAAGCCCTTCAATTTTTTTATAAGCAAGCGGCTTTTGATGCGAGTTATAAAAATGTTGACGCAAAATTGGATAAAGCGTTTCATTAATTAAACTAGACTTTCCGCTACCACTAACACCAGTTACAGCAATAAATTGCCCTAACGGAAAACTTACCGAAACATTTTTAATGTTGTTGCCCGATGCTCCTTTTAAAACAAGTTTATTACCATTTCCTTTTCTGCGTTTTGCAGGAACTTCAATTTCTTTTGTACCGTTTAAATATTGTGCAGTAATAGAATTTGATTTTAAGATGTCGGTCCAAGAACCTTGTGCAGCAATATGCCCACCATGCACACCAGCACCATAACCAATATCGAGAATATAATCACTCTCCTCCATCATATCCCTATCATGCTCAACAACTATAACACTATTTCCAACATCGCGCAATTCCTTTAGCGAATTAATTAACCTGTTATTATCACGTTGGTGCAACCCAATACTTGGCTCATCTAAAATGTATAAAACACCCACCAATTGCGAACCAATTTGTGTTGCCAATCTTATGCGCTGGGCCTCGCCACCACTTAGTGTTCTAGAGGGAGAGTTAAGTGTTAAGTAATCAATACCTACACCCAATAAAAACTTAATGCGGTTACGTATTTCTTTTAAAATTTCGGTAGCAATTATTTGTTGTTTACTGTCTAAGTGCGACTCAATGGTTGTAAACCAATTGCCTAAAGCGGTAATTTCCAAAGCAGCCAAATCGCTAATGTTTTTACCGCCAATTTTATAGTGCAACGATTCTTTTTTTAGCCTTGCGCCATTACATTCTGGGCAGGCTTCAATCGTCATAAATTCTTCTGCCCATTTAACTACCGAATCGCTGCTTTTTTCGTGGTAATGTCGGGTAATAAAAGGAATTAATCCTTCCCAGTTTGCAGTATAATTTTGGGTGTAACCACTGTTGTATTGATAAGGAATTACCAAAGGCTCATCGCTTCCATGTAAAATAACATCAAGTGCTTCTCTGGAAATTTTTTCTATAGGATCGGCAAAGCTAAACTTATGAATTTTGGCCAACTCACGCAATTGCAAAAACGTCCAATTATCTTTTGGTTCGCCCAGCGGAGTAATAGCGCCTTTGTTAATACTTAATTTTGGATTAGGAATAATGTTGTCTTCATTTAACATGCTTACCACGCCAAGTCCATCGCACTTTGGGCAAGCACCATAAGGTGAATTAAACGAAAAAGTATTTGGCTGTGGTTCGTCATAACTAATGCCACTTTCGGGGTCCATTAAAAACTTGCTAAAATGGTGCGACTTTTCTTGTTTGTCTTCACCGCTCAATAATACCAAAGTACCTTTGCCCGTTTTTAATGCAATTTTTACACTTTCGTTTATCCTAAATCGGTTGTCTTTTTTTGCATCAACCCTATCAATTAAAACCTCAATATCATGTATTTTATACCTATCGGCTTGCATTTTAGGCACAATATCTTTCACTTCTCCATCAAGCCTAACTTTTGTATAACCTTGCTTGCGTATTTGCTCAAACAACTCGCGGTAATGCCCTTTACGGCCTTTAACCAAAGGAGCTAGAATGGCGATTTTTTTGTTTTCAAACTGTTGTAAAATGGTGTTCACAATTTGCTCCTCCGTCATCTTCACCATTTTTTCGCCACTTACATAACTATAAGCATCGGCCGCACGCGCATAAAGCAATCGTAAAAAATCGTAAATTTCTGTAATGGTTCCAACCGTAGAACGTGGATTTTTATTTACCGTTTTTTGCTCAATAGCAATTACAGGCGAAAGGCCATTTATTTTATCAACATCTGGTCTTTCCATGTTGCCAATAAATTGCCTAGCATAAGCACTAAAACTTTCCATATACCTGCGCTGGCCTTCAGCAAAAATAGTATCAAAAGCTAAAGATGATTTTCCGCTACCACTTAACCCAGTAATAGTAACCAGTTTGTTTCGCGGAATACGTACATCAATATTTTTAAGGTTGTGTTCGCGTGCGCCAAGTACCTCTATATATTCGTCTTCGTTTGTTGGGGTTATGGGGGTTGATGTTTTAGTTTTTGCCATGAAAAAGTTTAAGCGAATAAATTGCTACAATACTAACCGCGAAAGTACGGTTATTGTTTGAGGTGTAAAAGACTTAATAAATAAGTTATTTTAGCGGCATGAATAACAACTTTGCAATTGCCGTACATGGCGGTGCTGGAACAATTTTACGCAGCTTAATGACTGCTGAAAAAGAAGCTCAATACATTACAGGATTAAACCAAGCCATAAATGCTGGACATGCCATACTAAAACAAGGCGGCACAAGCACCGATGCTGTTGAGGCGGCAGTAATTGCATTAGAAAACTTTCCATTATTTAATGCAGGCAAAGGTGCTGTATTTACCAACAAAGGCACACACGAAATGGATGCAAGCATTATGGATGGAGCCACGCTTGAAGCTGGTGCCGTTAGCGGAATTAGTAACGTACAAAACCCAGTGGCTTTGGCCAAAGTTATTAAAGATAAAAGTGGGCACGTTTTTTTATGCGGTTCCGAAGCCGAAACTTTTGCAAAATTAATGGGCTTACCCATGCAGCCTAATTCTTATTTTTACGAAGAAAGTAGGTTTAAACAATGGCATGAAGTAAAGGACACTGACGGTTATCAATTAGACCACACCACAAATAGTGGCGAAGGGAAAAAGTTTGGAACTGTTGGTGCTGTTGCATTAGATATGCATGGAAATATTGCCGCTGCAACATCTACAGGTGGTATGACCAATAAACGTTTTGGCCGAGTAGGTGATAGCCCAATGATTGGAGCAGGGACCTATGCCAACAATAAAACTTGTGCAATTAGTTGCACTGGTCACGGAGAATTTTTTATACGCGCAGTTGTAGCATACGACATTAGTTGCTTAATGGAATACAAAGGATTAACCCTAAAACAGGCTTGCGATTTTGTGGTAAAAGATAAGCTGGTAAAGTTTGGTGGCGAAGGCGGATTAATTGCAATGGATACAGCCGGTAACATTGAGTTGCCTTTTAATAGTGATGGCATGTACCGCGGCTACAAACGTAACAATGATGATGCCTTAATAAAAATTTACGAAGACTAAATTTGATTAATGCCCAGCGTAAGGCACGCGTAAGGCAATGCTTCTGCCAAGGGTAATTTCATCAGCATATTCTAACTCGCCACCAATTGCAATACCACGCGAAATGGTGCTAATGGTAACGAGAGTGTTTTTTAATTTTTTTGATAAATAAAACACTGTTGTATCACCTTCCATAGTGGCGCTAATGGCCATAATTATTTCAGTGGTTTCTTCGGTATTTATTCTTTCTATTAAGGTGCTAATGTTTAAATCATCGGGGCCAACACCATTCACTGGACTTATTAATCCACCCAAAACATGGTAAATTCCATTGTATTGAGAGGTGTTTTCAATAGCAATTACATCGCGTAAATCTTCAACCAAACAAATGGTTTTTTGGTTACGCTTAGGGTTATTACAAATATTACAAACTTCGGCATCACTTACATTATTGCACCTTTTACAGTATTGTATTTTAGTACGAAGTTTTATAACAGCCTCACCAAGTTTTATCGCATCGGCTTCAGTTTGTTTAAGTAAATGCAACACCATGCGCATGGCACTTTTTTTTCCAACACCTGGAAATTTGCTTAACTCGTTAACCGCTTCTTCAATTAAAACCGATGGATAATTCATGGCCACAAATGTAGTAAAATATTAAAGCTAGAAACATCAAAGTAAGTTCAATATTAAATTTTAGGCACAACGTTATTATGTAATTGATTGTCATATATTGCACTAACTTTATACATCAAATGAAAAAAACAAAAATCTTTGCATTAGCAGCAATCACTATGGTTGGTGCATTTACTTTAGGAGGATTAAATTCTAGACCAACTGGCGCTCCAGTTCCTGCATCTGGTGGCCCTGCCGAAGCAAACGCAACCTGCGCACAAAGCGGTTGTCACAATGGATCCACATCAGTTGTTAATGATAGACTTACTCCTGACATTCCAGCTGCAGGTTATACACCGGGTGCGACTTACAACATTACCATTAGTTTTTCTGGCAGCGGACAAAAAGGATTTATGTTTTCGGCTCAAAATACAGCAGGGGATTTTAAAGGAAGTCCAATTTCTGGTAGCGGCTCAAAAGTGGTGTTTACAAATTATGTTACCCATACTTTAGCAAAAACTTCAGCCCCTTCAACATGGGAATTTAAGTGGACCGCACCAGCTGCCGGAAGCGGGGCTGTTAACTTACATGCGGCATTTGCAATTGGCTTTGATAATGTTGCAAAACAAGTAGTTGCTGTTAATGAAAATTTAAACACCGGAATAAGCGAACATAATGAAGAAATTAGCCTGAATACTTTTGCTAATAACATCGACAAAACATTGATTGTTGGTTTTAATTTAACTCATCCAGCTGCAATTAAAGTAAGCTTGATAAACTACAATGGCCAGTTAAGTACCGAAATTTTTAACGGACAATTAAACTCGGGTCAACAAAGTTTAAACACATCAACCCAACACTTGGCCTCGGGCATCTATTTTATTCAAACCCAAGTTAACAACCAGGTTTATTTTAAAAAAGTACTTATTACAAACTAGTGTGTTTAATTTAGTTTACAACTTTTTGTAACTGTTATTAACTCAATTATAACGAAACGCGGGCGACACTTACATTTGTTTGTATGTCGCCCGTATTACTTTTTACCTGTATCATAGCCTATTTTTCGGTTTTGCTTGCCGTTGCCTTCTATACTTCAAAAGGCAGTACCAACCACACTTTTTTTATAGGTAACAAAAACAGCAACTGGATGTTGGTTGCTTTTGGAATGATTGGTACATCGCTAAGTGGTGTAACTTTTATTAGCGTTCCGGGTACGGTAAGCGCAAATCATTTTTCATATTTTCAGGTTGTAATTGGCTATTTTATAGGATACTTTGCTGTTGCTTATGTTTTATTACCGCTTTATTACAGGCTAAACTTAACCAGTATTTACGATTACCTAAACCATAGATTTGGCAACCACAGTTATAAAACAGGTGCCTTATTATTTATTGTTTCCAGAACATTAGGTGCCACATTAAGGTTGTATTTAGTAATAAATGTGATGCAGCTTTTTATTTTAGATGCCTTGGGCGTTCCGTTTATTGCTACTACATTTTTTATTTTATTAATGATATTGCTTTACACGTTTAAAGGCGGTGTAAAAACAATTGTTTGGACCGATACCTTACAAACATTTTTTATGTTACTAGCGCTTATTGTGTGTGTGTTTTATATTATTAGCGATTTAGATATTGGATTTGTTGAAGCTGTTGGAAAACTTAATGCGCTTGGTTACACAGAGATTTTTAATACCAATCCATTAGACAAATCTTTTTTTATTAAACAAATTATTGGTGGTGCGTTTATTACCATTAGCATGACTGGGCTCGACCAAGAAATGATGCAGAAAAACATTAGCGTTAAAAACCTTGGCGACTCGCAAAAAAACATGGTTACTTTTAGTAGCATAATGGTTTTTGTTAACTTTTTATTTTTGCTACTTGGCGGGCTGTTATACTTATTTGCTGCTAAACATGGTTTAGATGTTAAGGGCGATGATTTATTCCCAACTATAGCATTACAATATTTACCACCAGTTATTGCAATTATTTTTATTATAGGTTTAATATCGGCACTGTTTCCTAGTGCCGATGGTGCAATTACCGCATTAACATCTTCGTTTTGTATTGATATTTTAGGCATACAACGAAACAAAAACCTAAGCGAACAACAGCAAAGTAAAACACGTATAACCGTTCACTTGGTTTTTTCATTTATCTTTTTGCTGTTTGTGTTGTATTTTAAATGGCTCGACAATAAGTCTATAATAACTATTTTGTTAGATATTGCTAGCTATACTTATGGCCCATTATTAGGCTTGTTTGCATTTGGTATATTAACCAAACGTGCCTTAAACGATAAGATGGCCCCTTATATTTGTTTGTTTGCCCCTGCAATTTGTTATGTAATACAACACAACAGCACACAGTGGTTTGGCAATTACCAAATTGGAATAGAGATGTTAATTTTAAATGGTGCATTAACCTTTGCGGGTTTATTTGCAGCAAGTAAAAAAGCAGGCCGCATTAATGCAACAATGCACTAACGCGGCCATTAATTAATCTTGAATGGTTAAGTTAGACTATTGAGAGTAATTGCAATTTCAGATTTTACGGTTAGTTTTTCGCCATCTTGTTCGCATTGGTTTATAAACAATTCTAGCTTTTCCATAGTGTTTTTAAGTTGTAAAACTCGGGTGTTTGAGGCTTCATCTTCAATACCATTTCTTTCTCTAAAACTAAATATTTTTGCTTTATGAAAACGAATTTTGCTGTTAAATATATTAAGCAAAACCTCTCTTGCTTCTTGAGGCGTAAAAACACCATCAATTAAAGTAAAGTTATTGTTGTTTTTCATTGTTTAAGTTTTTTAAATTTACTAGTTTATAATGTGCAATAGCACCAACAATTACAGCCATTGCACTCCAAAATTGACGAACGATTTCATCTGCATTTAAAAGTGACAATACCAAACAAATAACAAATGCGGCTAAATATATTTTATCGTTAAAAACCATCATTAATTTTGGCTAATTAACAGTAATTACAGCATCCATTTTAACCGTAACATTTTTTGTGGCAAATGAGCTTTTGTAGTCGTAAAGCTCTTTTTGTAGTCGTGTTTTTTTTTTGTAATATCTTCTTCTGTAGCGTTTGCATTTATTTTGTTTTCGTGGTACTTTATTTTTACATGGATTAGCTGTGTGATTAACTCCAATGCATCATTGGAGTTAAATTCACCTTGTATTAATTGTATATTCATAATGTGTTTTTTTATTGTCCTTGACCTAAAGAGTATCCTGCTTTACCATCAAACGTGTAAAGGTTTTCTGTTTTAATAGCATCTATATTTTGGTTGATTGCATTTTGAAGCAAGCCAACAATAATGTCTTTAGAAATATTGCCACCATCATTTGGCTTAAACCTGCATCTCCAATGATCTGTGCAAAAAGTTTCTTTAAAACCATCAGGCCAAACCTTTATTCCCCTGTTGGTAATCATGGTAAGTTCAACCTTATCCGTTCCAATTTTTTTAACAGCTTCGGCAATCACATTAGGGTCGGTTCCGTTCCAATCTACAAAAACATCAACCCCAACTAATTCCTTTTTAGCACTTGGTTTGCGTATGTATTTTGGTAAGTTAAGTGCTGTGTTGTTGGCATAAAAAACCTCTTTTAATATAGCAGGTTTTCTACCTAAATTAGCAATTACGGCTTGTGCAAACTCTTTGGTTCCTAGCTTTTGCTTACTAACGCCTTCCTTATAAATATCGTAAGTATGAATTCCCTCTTCGATAGTTACTAACCAAGCGTTTTGAATTTTTTCGGCAACATCTGTTTGTCCAATATGGTTTAACATCATAATTGCACCTTGTAATAAACCCGATGGATTGGCTTTATTTTGACCAGAAATGTGCGGTGCAGAACCATGAATGGCTTCAAACATTGCACACTCTTCGCCAATATTTGCCGAACCCGCCAAGCCCACTGAGCCAGTTATTTGTGCGGCCACATCCGATAACACATCACCATACAAATTAGGCATTACAATTACATCAAAAGCTTCGGGTGTATCAGCTAATTTTGCAGCACCAATATCTACAATCCGATGTTCGTTTTCTATCTCTGGATATTCTTTAGCAATCTCATCAAACACCTGATGAAATAAACCATCCGTTTGTTTCATGATGTTATCTTTGGTAAAACATGTTACCTTTTTTCTGTTTTGTTGTTTAGCATACTCAAAAGCATATCGCACTATTTTTTCGCAACCTGGTCTGCTTATTAATTTTAAACATTGCACCACCTCATCCGTTTGTTGATGCTCGATACCTGCATATAAATCTTCTTCGTTTTCGCGCACAATTACCACATCCATTATCGGGTGTTTGGTGCTAACAAATGGATGCATACTCATGCAAGGACGAACATTGGCATACAATCCTAAAAACTTACGGGTGGTTACATTTAAACTTTTGTAACCGCCACCCTGAGGGGTAGTTATAGGAGCCTTTAAAAAGATTTTGTTTCTTCTAATAGTATCCCAAGCTTCGTTTGCAATACCAGAAGTATTTCCGGCTAAATAAACTTTTTCGCCAACTTCAATTTCATCAATTTCTAGTTGTGCGCCTGCTGCTGATAAAATTTGTAATGTGGCGTCCATAATTTCTGGACCAATGCCATCACCTTTTGCTACCGTAATTTTTGTCATGTTTATTTTGTTTAAATTTCGTGAGCAAAAATGTGGGTCTTTATCCATAAGTTTTTATTTATATTTGTAATGAAACACATAAAATATTTTTATGAATTACACCTTAAATCAATTACAGATATTTTTAAAAGTTGCCGAAAAACAAAGTGTTACAAAAGCTGCTGAAGAGTTACACCTTACACAACCAGCGGTATCGGTACAGTTAAAAAACTTTCAGAATCAATTTGATATCCCATTAACCGAAGTGGTTGGTCGTAAAATATACATAACAGATTTTGGCAAAGAAATAGCCGAAGCTGCCGACAAAATAATTAATCAAGTACATGCTATTAACTACAAAACACTTGCTTACAAAGGCCAATTAGCTGGCCGATTAAAACTTTCGGTGGTATCTACAGGTAAGTATGTAATGCCCTTTTTTTTAACCGATTATATAAACCAAAACTCGGGCATTGATTTGCAAATGGATGTAACTAATAAAAACAAAGTGATTACAAGTTTAGAAAACAATGAAGTTGATTTTGCCTTGGTATCTATATTGCCCACATCATTACCTATTGAAAAACTTGATTTGCTTCAAAATAATTTATACCTAGTTGGCAATACCAATACCGTATTTAATAAACCATCATACACCAAACAAATTTTTAATCAACTGCCTTTAATTTTTAGAGAACAGGGCTCGGGCACTAGGCAAACCATGGAAAATTTTATTGCTAATAATGATATTTCAGTTGTTAAAAAAATGGAGCTCACCTCAAACGAAGCCGTTAAACAAGCCATACTTGCCGGGCTTGGATACTCCATAATGCCGATAATTGGTATTAAAAACGAAATGCAAAATAACCAGTTGCAAATTATTAAAGTTAAGGGATTACCCATTACAACCACTTGGAGTTTAATATGGCTAAAAGGCAAAAAACACTCCCCTGTTTCTGCTGCATTTTTAAACCATTTAACTCAAGAAAAAGAAAACATTGCCCAACAACATTTTAGTTGGTACCAATAGTAATTAACTATTTAACACAATTGGGGTTTTGATATTGATAGATTTTAGTAAATTGCCTAACTGAATTTAACATATTACAATGAGCGATTTTAAGGTGCGTACAATGGCCGAAGTAGTGGCCGCAGGAGATGAAATAGAAATATTATTTTGGGTTGGATGTGCTGGTAGCTTTGATGAGCGTGCACAAAAAATAACCAAAGCTATAGCTAAAATATTACATGCTGGAGGAATAAAATTTGCCATTTTAGGAACAGAAGAAGCATGTACTGGCGACCCGGCCAAGCGTGCTGGCAACGAATTTTTGTTTCAGATGATGGCCATGCAAAACATTACCACACTTAACATGTATGGTATTAAAAAAATTGTAACAGGCTGCCCGCATTGTTTTAATATTATTAAAAACGAATACCCGCAATTGGGTGGTAAGTACGAAATGGTACATCATACCACACTAATTAACCAACTTTTAAACGATGGTAAAATAGCAGTTAAAGGTGGCGCATTTGCGGGCAAACGTATTACTTACCACGATAGTTGTTACCTAGGTAGGGCTAATAATATTTACGAAGCACCTCGCGAGGTAATTCAAAAGTTAGATGCAGAATTGGTAGAAATGAAACGCAGCAAAGCCAATGGATTATGCTGTGGCGCTGGTGGTGCACAAATGTTTAAGGATGCCGAAAAAGGCACTAAAGAAGTAAACGTAGAGCGTGTTGATGATGTGATAGAATCTCAGGCAACTGTTGTAGCTTCTGCTTGTCCGTTTTGTATGACCATGCTACGTGATGGCGTAAAACACCACAACAAAGAGCAAGAAGTAGAAGTAAAAGATATTGCAGAATTAATTGCTTCAGCAATTGATTTGTAAAATGACATCGGTTATTAAGTACACAAAACTAGTTGTTGGTGTGTGTTTTTTGCTTTTGCAACATCATGCATTTGCCCAATTAAACAACAGCCAATTGTTCGATAATATTACTGTTAACCCAAGTGATAGCGGCAAGTTTTCTATTGCGGTAAATAATTTTAACTACCTACGCAATACAGAGTATTTTAATAAAATAGAATTGGGTAGAACCTTGTTTGGCATACAGCTTCATCCTACAATTGGATACCAACCCACCGCAAATATTAAAATTAACGCAGGTGTTTTTTTAAGAAGTGATTTTGGTGCTACTCCTTCCATCAACCAAATATTACCTACGTTTTCGGTTAAAATATCAAACCAAAAACAAACCCGACATTTTATTTTTGGCACTTTAGAGGGCGCGTTGGCTCATCAATTAATTGAACCTTTATTTGATATAAACTCAGCCATATTATATAGGATTGAAAACGGTGCACAGTTTAAAATAAACAACAACAAAGTGTTTTTTGATAGCTGGATTAATTGGCAAAAATTTATTTCGCAAGGTTCGCCATACAAAGAACAATTTACTACAGGATTTAATTTTACACCTACTTTATTAAACACAAAATCGGGGTTTGAAATATTGCCAACCTTACAAGCTACTGCATTTCACCGGGGCGGACAAATAGATACGGACTCATCAAACATAGTGATGGTTTTTAATGGCGCACTTGGACTTACCCTAAAAAAATCGTGGCAAAATACATTTGTAAAACAAATAAGTGCAAGTGTGTATGGTACATTTTATCGCGAAAATAGCAACTCCGGTTACTTGCCTTATAAAAACGGAATGGGTGTTTACCCCACAATATTTGTTAGCACCAAATGGCTTGATGTGATGGTAAATTACTGGCAAGCAAATAAGTTTATTGCACCTGTTGGAAGCTCTATTTACCAATCGGTGGCGCAATACGGAGGCTTTACCGAAAAAGCCAGAAAGCTTTTAATTTTAAGGTTAATGTACAACCATAAATTGGTCGATGACTTGTTTTTAGGTGCACGTGTGGAGCCAATTTTCGACCTTAAAAACAAACAAACAGATTACAGTTATTCGCTTTATTTAACCTACAATTTAAAACACACTTTTACCCGTAAATAGCGATTGGGCAAACTAAATTTTCGTGTTAGCAAATCAAACTGCATATTTGCACCATGAGTATTAGACAAGAAAAGTTTGGTCGACTAATTCAAAAAGAATTGGCAGAGGTGTTTACACAAAACCGTTCGGAGATGTTTAACAATGCTTTTATTACCATTAGCAGCGTTACCGTTTCGCCCGATTTAAGCTTTGCCAAAGTTTACTTGAGCTTTTTTAATGCAATAAATAAAGAGGAGTTATTGCGTGCGGTAGACTTACAAAAAGTGCCCATTAGGCGCGAGTTAGCTGCACGTATACGCAAGCAAGTGCGTGTTATACCCGAGATTCAATTTTTGATTGATGATAGCTTAGACTATGTGTTTAAGATGGAGCAGTTGTTTAACGATATTAAGAAAAAAGACGAAGACGCTTAATCGTCTCCCCTAAAATTATAGTTGATTGTAAGTTCATAATCTATTGGTCGGTTATAGTGAAGAGCAGGTGTGCACAATGGCATTTTTTTAACAACACGCTCAAGCGATAATGCCACATTAGGATGCGCAAAACCTATCACATCGCCCCAATGTGCCTTTCCAAACTTATCTATTAATATCCAAAAGGTAACTTTTCCAATAATCGGTATTCCTTCTTCATCAACTGGGTAATACATGTGTTTACTAAAATACAAGTCCCAACCATTTTCTTCTCCATCAATAGTTGGATTTACTTCTAAGTATTTGTTTTGTGATTGCACTCCGGTAGAATCCCACATTCTAGCATTTATTAACACGGTATCATGTTGGTATTCTACCAAGGCACTTATCTCGCCATTTTTATGAAAGAAGGCAAGCTTTTTAATATTATCCTCCTTATAGGTACATTTATAATTCAGTCTTCCATCGTCATACCAAATATACCAAACACTCACTTTTATTCCGTTTGCAAACGCTCCTTTTACCATGGGTTGTCCATTTGGGTGGTAATAATAAAAGGTATCAATGCTTATTTGTAGGTTTTTATCACTGTACTGGCCTTTCATTTGTAAAACACCATCCAAGTAATAATCATTTACAATCCATTTATCCTGCCAATAAATCTTTCTAAAATATTTGGTATCGGGAGCGCTTTTACTCGTTTCATTTCCAAAACTATTAATATATAAAAAAGTAGTATCTACTTGTGCCTTTGCATAAAAAAAACTAAAAAGTATTAAACAGGCTAGGTAAACTTTTTTCATTGCACGGTTTCCATTAAAGTTCTAAAAGCAACAAATTTTCCTTCAAACAAACGCTTGGTTTCCGCTTGTAATGCAGGTGCACAAAAGGCTTGGTATTGCTCGTAATGCAACATGCTAGGTGCGGTATATTGCACCACATAGGTTTCCCCTGTTTCGTCATCTTGCCTGCTCAATAATTTATTAAAACTAAAATGGGTAAAATACCCTGTTTTCATTACTTCTGGTATGTGGGTTTGTTGCATCCAACTAAGCCATTTTTCACACACATCATTTTCAATATTTATGGTTACGTTATAAATTATCATTGGGCCAATTTAATTATCAAAACCTAAAATTTAAAGTTAATTTTTTAAAAGCTATATTTGATGCATGGAAATTAAAACCATTGGGATTGCAGGAGCCGGAACTATGGGAGCCGGAATTGCGCAAGTAACAGCTACTTTTGGCTATAAAACCATTTTGTTTGATGTAAACGAAAACATGCTTACCAAGGCAAAACAAGGCATAGAAAAAAGCTTAACTTACTTAGTAGAAAAACAAAAAATTACTGCTCAAAATAAGGTTGAAATTTTAGGCCGTATTACCTACATAAACAATGTAAAAGCGCTTATTGCTGATTTAGTTATTGAGGCCATTATAGAACGATTAGATATTAAACAACAGTTTTTTAATGATGTGGCTGCGGTTAACAGTGCCGAAACCATTTTGGCCACAAACACATCAAGTATACCCGTTACACAAATTGCAGCAAAGGTTCCCAACCCAAAACGTTTTTTAGGCATACATTTTTTTAATCCTGCTCCTATAATGAAGTTGGTTGAAATTATTAGCGGTGTTGAAACAGACATGGCAATTGCAAACCAGTGCAAACAATTAATTGAAGGCATGGCAAAAACATGCGTAATGGCTGCCGATGCACCTGGTTTTATTGTAAACAGAGTGGCTAGGCATTATTATGTTGAAGGCCTAAAAGTTGCCGAAGAACGTGTAGCCGATTTTGAAACGATTGATGCCTTAATGGAAAGTTGTGGTTTTAAAATGGGACCATTTAAGTTAATGGATTTAATTGGGGTTGATACCAATTTTTCGGTAACAAATTCGGTGTATAATTTATTTCATCAAGATGGTAAATTTAGGCCAAGCCGCATACAACAACAAAAGGTTGATGCGGGCCACCACGGGCGCAAAACAGGGAAAGGATTTTATAGTTATGAATAAGCTTATAGCATTAGTAATATTGTTGAGTTTTACTTTAAGCAATTGCAAAGACAACACAATAACCAACCAAGATTTTTTTACGCCTGTTCAGGTATATTTAAATATAAACATGGACTTGCCTCTATACTCACCACTTCTAATTCCGCAAGGATTTATTTACGAAGCGGGGGGTAACAAGGGAATAATAATTTACCACAATATTTATAACGAATATGTGGCATTTGATAGAACCTGCCCCAACAATCCAAGTGATGCATGCAGCTACATAAGCATGGACAGTTCGAGTGCTTTTTTTAGATGCGGACAATATGCGCCAAACTGGAAACCTTGCTGCAACAGTAAGTTTGACCCACCAACAGGAACTCCAATAGAAGGAGCAGCCAAACGACCATTAAAACAGTACATTGTAAAACAAGACGGTAACATATTAATTGTTACCAATATTCAATAACATTATTTCAGCTTAACCCAAACTGGACAATGGTCACTGTGTACCACATCTGGGTGTATTCCTGCATCAACCAATCTGTTATTTAAAGGGGCATTGGTCATACAATAATCAATGCGCCAACCCTTGTTGTTTGCCCTAGCATTTGCACGGTAAGTCCACCAACTATAATGGTGTGGTGATTTATTAAAATGCCTAAAGCTATCTGTAAATCCTGTGCCAATAAATTGGGTTAACCATTCGCGCTCTTCGGGTAAAAAGCCGCTGCTTTTTTTATTGCCTACTGGGTCGTGAATATCTATTGCTTGATGACAAATATTATAGTCGCCACATACTACTAAATTGGGTTGTGTTTTAGCAACTTTATTTATGTGTTGATGAAACATTTCTAGCCACTGCATTTTATAATCCTGCCTAACATCACCTGTTGTACCCGATGGAATATAAACACTAATTACACTCACATCATCAATGTCAACCTGTATAATTCTTCCTTCGGCATCGTATGCTTCATTACCAAAACCATACACCACATTTTTAGGTTTTAGTTTGGTAAAAATGGCCACACCACTATATCCTTTTTTTTGCGCGCTAACCCAGTAACTGTTGTATCCTAACAACTCAAAAGCGGTTAAATCAACCTGACTTTTTTCGGCTTTGGTTTCCTGAAAACAATATACATCAGCATTACGTGTTTCCATCCAACCAAGCAGGTCTTTACTTATTGCTGCCCTAATTCCATTTACATTGTACGATACGATATCCATTCTGGTATAATTTACTCTTCACAAATTAACATAAATATTTGAGAAGTGTGTATAGTTGAGGTGGTGATTTTGGACGATTGGTTGATTGTGAGTAGTAGATAGAAAACATTATTGTTAGTGATAAACCTTTTATTCCCTTTGCACCCAAAACGCTTCCTATTCAACCTTAGCGCTACCCCAAACTCCCCAACAATTAATAAATGAAATCTTTATTATAACATTCAAGAAAAAAATATTCCTTTGCAGCCGTTTATGTTATACGTAAAAGAATCAACCATACCCGCAGCTGGTAAAGGACTATTTGTTGCACGCGATATTAAAAAAGGCGAAGTAATTACCGAATACGAAGGTGAACGCTTAACCTGGAAACAATGCCAAGAGCGAAATGAAAAGAAAAAAGGTAAAGAAAAAGGTGCGTATTATTTTCATATAAACGACAAAAACTGTATTGATGCAGAGTATTGTTTGTGGGCTTTGGGCCGATATGCAAATGATGCTGCTGGCATGGGCCGTGTTAAAGGTTTTAGAAACAACACGCATTATTCTATACAAAAAGGACGTGTATTTATAGTAGCATCTCGTAACATAAAAGCAGGTAGCGAAGTTTTTGTGCCCTACGGAAAAGCATATTGGGATGCCATGAAAAGTGTTGATTAAAACTTAAACACCAAACCTACATTTACACCCCATTGGCGCACATTCTTTTTATTTAAGTAAGTTAACCTGTGTACCATTCCTAAAGTTACAAACCTAAAAATATTTTCTACTCCATAACCGGCCTCTACATAAGGTATGTTTTGCGAAAAACCGTTAACAGGCAAATAAGGTTTGTTGTACATCATAATATCGCGGTTGGTTTTACTTAGGTTTCCATAAGCCGCTTTTACCAATGCATAATTACGCAGCTTCCATTTTTTAAGTATAGGAATACGGTTGAAAAACAATCCTTCAAAATGTTGTACATACCAAAAATGAACGTACTCATCGGCCACAAATTCGTACAAATTCATTAAGTTAAAATTGTTGTCGGCACCAAGTATGGTTTGGTTTCCTCGCATTACTTCTAACATGGGGTAAGGTAATTGTCCAAATATTTTGCCCGTAGTAATGCTGTAATCTGCATTGCCAAATAAGCCAGTAGCAATGTGCTGATTTAAATTTAATTGTACCTTATCAAAATTAAACCTACCGTTAATTATGCCCTTAAACCCTTTGGTGTATGATAAAGTTAAAACAGGGGCTTTTGCCAGCTTAATACGCAAGCGATTTATGCCTTTGCTCATCAACACTTCTTTGTAGGCAAAGCGCACATCAATAGTAGCGGCAGAGTAAGTAAAATCTTCTTTTAAATTATCTGGACTTGGTGGTAAATTTTCATCAAGCAAATAAGCAAAACCAAATCTGCCCATTGGTTTAAAATAGGTGTTTTGTAAACTTAATCGTGTGGTAAAATCTCTGCTTAATGTTTTTAAATAAACTATTCTATAATCAATAGTACGATTAATGCGTGAGTGCCTTGAGCCCATGTTTAAAGCACTAAAAACGGAGCTATTGCCCGAACCAAAATTTGCAATTGGTGCCGATGATGGATCGGTTACTCCTAAAATATCGTAATCGTTTTTATAGTGTAAGCCAATTGTCGACCATTTTTTATGAGATAAAATACGCTCTACACCTAAACCATATTTAAATTTTTCGTCTCTAAAACCATACGCCAAATAACCACGGTAATACCAATTGCGCGAAAACTCTTGGTTGGTTCTAAAGCCTATTCTTGTTCGAATACCTTCTACCTGATTATAGTTTACCAAAAATATATATGGTCCAAAATCTATTTTTTTTCTGCGGTAATATCCTTCGGTTATAAGCCTAATTACATCTGTATAGGTTCTTACAATGGGTAAGTTTTTTACAGAGTCAATCATTTCATGCATTTGCTTTTCGGTGTCAGAAAACTCCTCGGTTCGTTTACTTTGCCAATACACACTATCGTGATCAAAAATATCGGGCTCTCTTTCAATTGTTACATCAAAAAAGTTATCTGGCTTGGGATTGTTTACCACAATATTTGTATTGGCTTTATACATTTTTGCAATAAAACCACTGGAGTTTTCGGTAAGTTTAGATAACTCCACAATGGCCCTAGTTTTTACTGGTATCCATGGGCCAGCACCTGTAGGCAATTGTTCTTGTTGAATTTTTAATCGTTCAATAAAATTTAAGTTGGCACTTGGATAAATCTCTGCCGAAATTCTGCGTACAGCATAACTTGAGTCGGCTATCCAAATGGTACCATAAAAACCCAAGTCGGATTCACGCTTTAACTGTAACTTTACTTCGTAACACTTTACACCATCAATATCAACCGAATCGCGCAGTGTAAAATAATAATAACTATGTGCACTTGATGAAATAGGAGAAACAAAATCCTTACCCAAAAAACGCATCCAGTTTTCGTTAAAATTAAACTGCAACATGCTTGTGCCAAGTAAATCTACCACATAACTTCCTTCGCCTACACCAAAGCCCATTATTTTATTGGCTTGTATTATTTCTTTGGTGTTTGATGGGTTTGCATTGTAGTAATATTTAGAGTTTGTTTCGCTTATAAAAATGGGTAAAATGTATTTGCCATCCTCATTTTTCATTTGGTTGGCAGTATCAAACAAAGCCTTAAGCGGTTTTAGTAGCTTATTGTTTTTCATCTTTTCCGATATGTTATTCATCGAAACATCTGTTTTGTTGTAACAATCGTACTCGTAACTATTAAGCAAACTGTAGTCGTTTACTTTTCTATTGGCCACCGCTTGGTTTATAATACGTAAAGCCGGATTAGTTTTTACACGAATTACCGCTTCTTGCATCATGTGTGATTGCTCCTCCATACGGATGGTAATTTTTTGTTGATGGCCTTGTTTTATTTTTATAAATACAGGCTTGTAACCCAAAAAGGTAGCCACTAAAGTGTCCACTTGTTTAGTGGTTTTTAGGGTAAATCGTCCTTCAAAATCGGTGGTAACACCAATGTTGGTACCTTTAAAAGCAACACTTACAAAGGGAAGGGCTTCATTGTTTTTACGTTCAATTATTTTGCCCGTAATTACAGTTTGCTGAGCGTGGGCAGCAAATAGTATCATAAAAAAAGTTAGGGTAATGGTATATACTTTAAACATTATTTTTTCACTTCACGTATCTTCATTCTAATGTCTTTTAATGGTCGTTTGTTTTTTCCTGTGGCTTGGCTACAAATAGAATCAATAATATTTAAACCAGAAACTACTTCACCAAAAACAGTGTACCCTTTATCAAGTTGTGGCACACCACCAATTTTATTGTAGGTGTTAATTTGCTCGGTAGTAAACCTAAATGGCTCGCGGCTTGCAAATATAGAATCAGTAACAGCTTGAAAAGTTTTTGTGTAAGCCCTTAAACCATCTTTATCCCCTCGTAAACCAAAATCATTAAGTCGGGCCTTAGTTGAGTCGGCATTGGTAATGGTATAAAAAATATTAGAACGCATCATTTGGTTATGATAGCCCTCAATTTTCTGAATATCTTCAATGGTATATCTTCTGCCCATTACCAAATAAAACTGTGTAGGATGCGATGCAAAGTCAGGATTTAAATCTCGCGCAGCGGCAATAGCACCATACTTATGAAAATGTTCTGGTTTAATTTCTGATGGAATTCTGTAGCCAAAATCAGTATCTCCAATTACACTATCTTCAGTAGCATATTTAGACTTTAAATCGCCACCTTGCGCAGTGCCTTCGGGTATAACCTGATGGAATGTTAAACTATCATAAAAACCCTTACGCACCCACTTTAAAAAATTATCTCGGTGCAAAGGGGTATCATCATACAACAGTACTTTCATCACACCAAAGCGTGTTGTAATTTCTACATAGGTGGGTTTTGGACCAAGTGGTTTATCACTTGTTGCCGAAACACTTATAAACACCATTGCGGTTAACAACAAAAATTGCCAGTTTTTTCTCATTCGTTTAATATAAAAGTGGCTAAAATAAGCCTTATGGTTTAAAATTTCAATCTTCGTATAAGTCGTATTCATCAAAATAGGCCACCACTAATATACGCAACAAATACTCTTGGTTTAGCAAATCAGTATATGGCGGTTTGCTTATTTGTTCGTAATGTGGCCAACCATCTTGGTCGGAGTGTGAGAGTTTATAATATCCTTGGTAACTTAATAGCTTACAAGTTGCAATATGAAATAGGTCCATTCTTTCGTCCTTATTCATAACACGTGTAGTGCCCATTTCTCTCATACCAATTAAAAATAAAATCCCGTTCATGTCGGGTTTTTTTCCAAATTGTTTCTTTAATTGGAAAACAATTTTATACCACTTTAACTTTGTGGCCTCGTCTAATTCAAATTTTACTTCATTCATAACCCTGCCAAATTAATATTTTAATAGCACCTTAATGATAGTTTCAAGATTTTTTTATACTTTTATATTTCTATGATGAAACATTTTGTATTAACGTTGCTTTGTATAACCGCTTTTACACAAGCAAAAACGCAAGTCATTGATAATTTTGCTGATGGAAATTTCAGTCAAAACCCAACGTGGATTGGCGATGATAGCCTATTTCAAATAACAAGTGAACAATTGCGTTTAAAAGGAACCATAAGCAATGATGCATATTTGGCTACTGCTAATACCATTACCGATAGTGTAACATGGCAGTTTTTTACCCGATTTGCTTTAAGTCCTAGCTCACAAAACTTTTCTAGATTTTATGTATTAAGCGACACCTCAAACTTAAAAGGACCGCTAAACGGGTATTATGTACAGCTTGGTGGCGTTACTGGAAATAGCGATAGCATAACTTTTTACAAACAAATAGGCAATACCAGAACCCAACTTATTGCTGGCCGTCCATCAACTGTTAGTAAAACCAATAACCAAGTACGTATAAAAGTATTTAGAGATTTGGTGGGCAATTGGCAATTATGGAGTGATACTTTAGGCGGAACAAATTATACGCTAGAAGGAACCGTTTTTGACAATACATTTACCCAAAGCAAATACCTTGGTTGGTGGATGCGTTATACATCAGGAAACGCTCAAAATCATTATTTAGATGATGTTTCTGCAAGTTACCCAATTTATGATGTTACGGCACCAAATGTTGATAGTATAGCCATTCAAGGCAACAACAGTATTCTAGTTTATTTTAATGAAAGGGTTGATAGCTCATCTGCAGTGCAATTAAATAATTACCAACTTTTACCCGGAAGTTTAACTCCTAAAAACGTATTTTTATTAGGCAGCAATAGTGTGCGTTTGGTTTTTGATTCGTCATTTATTTCAAAGCAAAATTATTCACTTAAAATTAGTTCCATAAAAGACCTAGCTGGTAACATGATGGACAGCGCCTTTCGTGCTTTTAATTATTACACACCGCAACAATATGATATATTAATTAGTGAATTTTTGCCAGATCCAAGTCCTGTAATTGGCCTACCCGAACAAGAATTTATTGAGCTTTACAATAATGCAGGAGTGGCCGTAAATTTAAAGGGATTTACATTAACCGATGGAAGCACGATTGCTACTTTACCCAATTATATTTTAGGCCCAGATAGTTTTGTAGTGATTTGTGCAACAGCAAATATTGCCTTGTTTAATGTGTTTGGACCAACAGTAGGTGTAAGCAATTTTCCTTCGCTAAATAATGCAAGCGATAATATTATTTTGGCTGATGCAGGTGCTCAAATTATTCATCAACTTAGCTACGATTTAAGTTGGTATGAAGATGAAATAAAAGACGATGGCGGATGGAGTATTGAGTTAAAAAGTCCTAAACAATTGTGTAAAGGAAAACAAAATTATACCTCATCTGTAGCAACACAAGGTGGCACGCCAGGTACCATTAACTCTGTTTGGAATCCAATGCCTGATGAGCTTGCGCCATATATTAATTACACCAAACTAATAAATAACAATGCCATTAAAATTAATTTTTCTGAAGCGTTAAACACTAATGCAGCAAGTGCCGTAGGTGTTAATTTTACACCAAGTTTGGCAATTGCTTCGGTAAGCTTATTGGGTTTAGATACTTTATTAATTACCACACAATCGCCTTTTGTAAATAAAACAACTTATACCATTGCACTAACAAATGTGAGCGATTGCAGCGGAAACGATACCAACTTAACCACACAAATTAGCTACCTAATAGCTGATACTGCCGTAAATTACGAAGTGTTAATTACCGAAATAATGGCCGATCCAGATCCCGTGCAACAATTACCAAATGCCGAGTATGTAGAGTTATATAACCGCAGCAATAAAATAATTAATTTAAAGGGTTGGGTATTGGCCGACCCATCAAGCAAAGCAGTTTTACCCGATTATTTATTAATGCCCGATAGTTTTATTATCATCACTTCATCAACCCATGGTTTACCTTTTGATGCGAATGTATTGCGCGTTTCAAGTTTTCCATCATTGGGTAATGATGCCGACCAACTTACTTTGTATAGCAATTTTGGCCAAGTAATTCATGCTGTAAGTTATACTTCTGCTTGGTACACTGATGCGCTAAAACGAGCTGGTGGATGGAGTTTAGAACTGGTTGACCCAAAAAATCCATGTGGAACAAACAATTGGAAAGCAAGTACAAACCCAAGAGGAGGAACCCCATCAAAACAAAATAGCGTGCGTGGCTTAAATCCGGATAATACACCACCACAATTAACACGTGCTTATTTACGCAATGCTAATTATTTAGAATTATACTTTAGTGAGCCAATGGATTCTACCTCGTTTGCTCAAAATAATTTTACCATAAATACCAGCATCAAACCATTAAAAGCAATAGGAACTGCGCCTTTTTACAACAGCACTGTTTTACAGTTTACCAACCCTTTTGTAAAAGATGAGGCTTATCAAATAGTGTTAGATAGTTTACGCGATTGTGCAGGAAATATTATACAAGACTATAGCAGTGCAACGTTTGGTTTACCTTATTTGGCAGATAGCAACCAGCTACATATTAATGAGGTTTTATTTAACCCGCTTAGTGGTGGGTTTGATTTTGTAGAGCTTTATAACAGTAGTGATAAACTTATTGATGTAAAAGATTTAATGCTTGCCAAACGTGCATCGGATGGTAATATTGACCAAATTGAAAACATTGCTCCTGCCGGATTTACTATTGAACCAAATGGATATTTAGTAATTACTGCCGACCCAGCAATAGTACAACAACACTATTACTGCAAGTATCCTGAAAACATGGTTAAAGCCGCTGTGCCAAGTATGAATGATGATGCTGGAAATGTTTTATTGGTAAACACACAAGGAGTTGTTTTTGATGAGTTTGTGTACACAGATAAAATGCATGTGCCCTTGCTTGATGATAAAGATGGCGTTAGTCTTGAACGAATTGATTTTAATAGGGCTACAAACGATCGCACCAATTGGACATCGGCTGCGGCAAGTGCTAGATTTGCTACACCAACCTATAAAAATTCGCAATACTTAAATACCGAGCGGGCAGAAAATGTATTCGAGCTTCAACCCAAAACAATCTCTCCAGATGGTGATGGTTACGAAGATGTGATGAATATTAATTACTTGATAAATGAGAATGGTTATACAGGAACATTAACCATTTATAATGCAGCCGGACAAGAAATTAAACAGCTTTTTAAAAACAACATTCTTGCACCAAACGGAACCTTTACTTGGGATGGAACCACAAACAGCGGACAAAAAGCACCTGTTGGTTTGTATGTGTTTTATTTCGAAATATTTAACCTAAAAGGCGAAGTTAAAAGTTACAAAACCGTGGGTGTTGTAGCTGCTAAATTGTAGTGTTGTAAATATTAATATTTATAGTTTACTTTTCAGCTTTTAAAATAACCCATAAACCATTAAATTTATACCGTTAGTTTTATGCTTTTTAGTTCCCCCATTTTTTTATTTCTGTTTTTGCCATTAACGCTGTTGGGTTATTATTTAACCAGCAAAAACTACAAGAACTATTGGCTCTTATTTACCAGTCTTATCTTTTTTGCATGGGGCGGTGTTAGCTTTACATTTATACTCCTTTTTTCGATTGTATTAAATTACTTATTTGGACTAAAAATACAAAAAAACATAGACAATAAGAATGGCTACTGGTGGCTATTTGCTGGTGTTACAACCAATATTTTAATTTTAGCAGTTTTTAAATATACCAATTTTATAGTCAAAAATATTAATGATTTATCGGATACTTTATCGTTGCCCAATATCCCTCAAACGCATATTATATTGCCAATAGGCATTTCGTTTTATACGTTTCATTCTCTTTCATATTTAGTTGATATTTATAAACGTAAAACGGTAGCACAACGAAACATTTTTGACCTATCGCTATACATTACCATGTTTTCGCAATTAATAGCTGGTCCAATTATTCGTTATAGTGATGTATGGCAACAATTGCGAGGCAGAATTCATACACAAGCAAAGTTTGCTTCGGGCGTAGAACGATTTTTAATTGGCTTGGGTAAAAAGGTTTTATTGGCAAACACATTTGCTCGCATAGCAGATGATATGTTTGCATTAGACCCAACAAGCTTAGGCGGTTTAAATGCTTGGTTAGGAATTATTTGTTATACCTTACAGATATACTGCGATTTTGCAGGATACTCTGACATGGCAATTGGCTTGGGCAGAATGTTTGGGTTTGAGTTCCTTGAGAATTTCAATTATCCTTATGTTGCTAAGTCTGTAAAGGACTTTTGGCGTAGGTGGCACATTTCCTTGTCATCGTTTTTTCGTGATTACGTTTACATTCCATTAGGCGGAAATAGGGTAAAAGTTAGTCATACTTATTTAAACTTGGTCATTGTGTTTTTTCTAACAGGATTTTGGCATGGAGCAAGTTGGAGCTTTATTATATGGGGTTTATTTCATGGCTTTTTCATGGTTATAGAACGCTTGGGTTTTGATAAATTACTTGATAAATTATGGAAGCCAATTGCAAACATGTATGCGTTATTGGTTGTAATGTTTGCTTGGGTATTATTTAGAGCAGATACATTAAGTTATGCATTAAGATATTGGCGGGCTTTATTCGATTTTAAATTAACAGACGAACAGTTCAGTATATTTTCTAATTACATAAATGCTGAGTTTATAGTTACATTGTTAATAGCGCTATTGGGCTCCTTTGGCTTTTTTAAATATGTTGGCACACAAATAGAAAAAGCCATATTAACATACAATATAAAAGCCGGTGTTTTTGCTTATTCGTATCACATTTTATCTGTGGCATTTTATGCTGCTATTCTAATCGTATCTTCTATGTATTTAGTTGCTGGTACATATAATCCTTTTATTTATTATAGGTTTTAAATTATGGCACATCTTAAATTCAGAAGTATATTAGTTTCTATTGTTTTTATTGGCTTAATTTCATTCCCATTAATTAACGGGAGGCTTGGTTTGATAAAAGATATTGAAAACACAGAAAACAGACAGCCCGCGCCTAAGCCGGCTTTTAATATTAATCATTTAGATGATTATCCGCCAAAGTATGATAGTTATTATGCTGATAATTTTAATTTACGGCAAAGGCTAATTAAACAGTTTAACACACTTAATCTTGTTGTTTTTAAAAAGTCTCCTATTCCAGACCAGGTTGTTATTGGCAATGATAATTGGGTATTTATGGGTGGCAATGAAATAGATACTTATAGGGGTAAACACCGATTAGAAACAAGTGAATTGGAAGCGTTTAAACTGGAGCTAGAATACCGAAAAAAATACTTAAATGACAAGGGGTGTAAATTTTACTTTCTTGTAGCCCCGGTAAAGGCAAATATTTATTCCGAACACATACCAACAAGTATATTTAGGCTTAATAAACAGTCGTGGGGCGAACAACTTATTGAATATTTAGATAAGCATAGCGAGGTAAAGCCTATTAATGTTTATAATACATTACGCCAAAGTAAAGGATATGGTTTAATGTACTATAAACTGGATAACCATTGGAACAAAAAGGGTGCTTTTTTTGCTGCTAAAGAAGTGCTTAATAGGATAGGAAAGGACATTCCAGACATTGCTACTTTATCTTACTCAAATTATATTGTTTGGGATACCCTTACTCGTGGTGGTAATATTACCAGTATGTTATCCAATACCGAATTATTTACCGATACCACTTTTGAGCTTATCCCGAAAGAAGGGTTTAAATCTTTAGCGTCCGAAAAGGTTGGTTACCCAATTGTAAAGGGTTTTCCTTATCCATGGGAGTATGAGTTTGTCAGAGAAATACCAAATTCTGATAAACCTAAAATTCTTATTATTTCCGATTCATTTGGAGGTAATATATTTCCATTTATTTCTGAAAGTTTTAGCAGAAGTGTTAAGATATTTGACTCGTGGCAGTATAAATTAAATGAAGATATTGTAAATGCTGAAAAGCCAGATGTGGTTTTATTAATTGTATTAGAGTCGAACCTTAGAAGTTTATTAGAGCACCAATCAAGAACCATTAAAAAGTAAAGAGGTAACAAAGCTTGCATATTAAATATCAAGCCCGAAATAGTGATGTTTTAAGAGCGGTTAATTTTAGTGCCAACACTTTTTGATAATATTAGCTTTTACTTAATCCCCAAAACCACTTTTAGTTTACCGTAACCGGTTTTGCTTAATGGTACTTTTACACCTGTTTTTAGTAGGGCAACATGGGCGTCTTTTTCAGGTTGTTCAATACGGGTTAGTTGATCTATTTTAATAATATACGAACGGTGAACCCTTACAAAGTCTTTGCTATCTAACCCTTGCTCAAAACTAGCCATGGTACGCTTTTTCAAAAACATACCTTCGGTAGTGTGCATTTTTACATAGTCATCATAAGCCTCTAAATAAATAATATCTTGTACTGGTATTATTCTAATTTGATTATGCGTTTTAACCACTACCCTGCTATTTTCATCAGCTGAACGTTCACGGTTTTCCACCACATTTTCGGCAGTGTTTTCAGCCGGATTATTTCGATTGGTTTTCCATTTTTCAAATGCTTTGTCAAACCGTTCTTGACTAAATGGTTTAAGTAAATAATCAACCGCATTGTTATCAAACGCCTTCATGGCATATTCATCAAAGGCCGTTGTAAAAATTACTGCAGGTGGTGTTTCTATCAACTCCAACATTTCAAACCCATTAATTTTAGGCATTTGTATATCTAAAAAAACAAGTTCGGGTTGATGTTGCATAATTGCTTTTACGCCCTCAAAACCATCATTACATTCTTGCACCATTTCTATTTCGGGGTAATTTTGCAAATACTCCTTAACTATTAATCGGGCTAATGGTTCATCATCAATTATTACACATTTTATCATAGCGGTTGAGGTATTTTAACTGTGGTAGTAAATGTATTATTATTATGTGTTGTGTTTAATAAATCGTTTCGGCCATACAACAAATATAACCTACGCTTAACAGACGACAAGCCAAAGCCTGCACCTTTTTGTGGTGAAGAGGTTTTATCATCATACGGATTGGTAATAGTTACAGTTAGCAAATCTTTTGTACAACCGCACACCACATTAATTGCTACTTCGCCCACCACATCATACAAACCAAATTTTATGGCATTTTCTACTAAAGGCTGTAAAATTAGTGGCGGAATTTTACAAATTATTTCATCGGCATTGGCTACAATTTGGGTGCTTAATCGGTGTCCAAACCTTACTTTTTCTATATCTAAATATAATTGCAAATGTTCTATTTCATCGGCCAGCGAAATGGTTTCAAGCTCATCTTTACGTAAAGTGCCTCTTAAAAAATCGCTTAACTGATGTATCATTTTTCTTGCTTCTTGCGGCCTTGTACCTACCAAAGCACTAATACTATTTAAGCTATTAAATAAAAAGTGAGGTTGTAATTGTTGTCGTAAGCTTACCAATTCTGCTTCGCGGGTTAATTTTTCTGCATCAACAATATGCTGTTGTTTATTTTGCTCATCTCTAAAATAAAACAATAAAAACACAAATACGCTCATTAAACTTACGTTTAGTAAATTATAAACTAAGCGCACCACATTTGACTGTTCAATAAAAATAAGATAAACTAAATCGCTAGCATAAATAGCGCGCATAATGGCATTAAATACCACCGTAATAA
>JAUCCO010000032.1:0-27996 GCA_034676125.1 Bacteroidia bacterium | reverse complement strand
TCATAAAAGTAACTTTATAAATTTTTTAAAAAGCCAGCTTCTTTAAGTTGGCTTTTTTTTCGATTTTTTTTGATAAGGATAATTGTTTGTTATAGAGTAGCTGCGGATTTATTATCTGGGTTTTAATCATCAAAGTAGATACTAAAGCGTGTGTTGTTTAGTTGTATATTAATTACAATTTATTATTGGAGAATAATGTAACAAAAAAATCATAGAAATTGTTAAATTCGCCAATGCTAGGCTTAAGCGTGTATTTAGATACTAAGCTAACTAAACGTTATTTTGGGTTTAACCCAAATTACGCATTGGAAATGCATAATCGATAAAGAAACTGTAAATCAGTTTTATGCAAAACTGCTAACATTTTCTTTATCGGAATTAACCCAACTAAATCAAGTAGTTCGATTTTTCAAATCTTTTATTGATTAATTTGGGTTTAATAATTAAGCTAATCCACACAAGCCAATAAGTTTATTTTGTAGTGTGGAGCAATAAAATAATTTTGCGTTTTATAAGTTAAGTATCAAAAAACAAAGGAATTTTAAAGAGTTTGTATAATACAGGAAAATATTTTAGTTGGAGTATAGCTTTGCTAGCAGTTTTATTGCTGGTATTGGCGTGTAATCCAACACGTGATAGAAGAATAAATAGAAAGTGGCATACGCTTACTGGCCACTATAATGTGTACTTTAATGGCGAAATTAAATTCTTAGAAACGGTTGAAGGTTTCGAAAAAGGTACCCAAAACGATTTTAATAAAATTCTTCCCGTATTTATAACACCAGATGAAGGTGCCGGTAAAGGTTTGGCCTCATCAATGGATGAAGTAATTAAAAAAGCATCTAAATCAATACAAATGCATACCGTAGGTAGTTATACAGACGATAGTTATTTGTTAATGGGAAAGGCGCAGTTTTATAAACACGATTTATTTGCAGCACTCGAAACTTTTCAATACATCAACTCAAAATACCCCAATACAGATATAACTAAAGAAGCTACCGCATGGATTGCCAGGTGTTATGATGGATTAAAAAAACAAGGCGAAGCAGAGGCTGTAATGGGATTGTTGATTAGTGAAATAGATCCTACAAAATTTTTAGGTAAAAAGAAAGTTCCCGAAAAATTTGATGTTAAAGTTCAAAAATTAACCAAGGCGCAAAGGTCTTTTATATATGCTACTGCCGCTGATATTTACCTTAAACAAGAAAAATATAATCTTGCTGCCGAAAGGTTAAAAGTTGCTTTATTAAATGCCAGAAAAAAGGACGATAAAATACGCTACAATTATATTTTAGGCCAGCTATATTTATTACAAGATAGCATACCTCAAGCCAAACTATCATTTACTAAAGTTGTAAAACTTTTAGCCCCATATGATTTTGAGTTTAATGCCAATTTAAACCTTACCCGCACTTACGACCCTAAAAACAAAAAAGAAGTAAAACAGGTTAAGCGTAATTTAAAAAAGATGCTTAATGATGATAAAAACGAAGGTTTATATGATCAGGTTTATTTTGAATTGGCTAAGATTGAGTATGCAGATAATGATATTCCAAATGCCATCAAGCACTTTCAATTATCTATAGCCAATAGCACAAAAAATGCCACACAAAAAACACTTAGTTATTTGGCGCTAGGCGATATTTATTTGGCCATGCCAGATTACAGAAAGGGCCAAGCTTATTATGATAGTGCTGCGGCTGTTATTCCTGCTGAAGATAAAAACTACAAAAAAGTTCAAGATAAAAAGAATGTATTAAGCGAATTAATAAGTAATATTTTAACTATCGAAACGCAAGACAGTTTACAAAAATTATCAAAACTAAATAAATCACAATTAGACAATAAAATAGATGGTTGGATTTTGGCTGCTAAACTTAAAGCAGATCAAGATGCCAAAAATGCAATAGCCCAAAAAGAACAAGAAAAACTAGCAGAATTAAATAAACCAATTGGTGGTTCGCCAGCTCTGCCTAGTTTAGGTGGAGAATCAGGTCAGTGGTATTTTTATAATGCATCGGTTAAAACAGCAGGCGAGCAAGAGTTTTTTAATCAGCGTAAATGGGGCCGAAGAGAAAACGAAGATTTTTGGCGAATTGCAGGAAAAGAAAAACCTAAAAATACTAACTCAAACCAAGGTGATGATGGAGCTAAAAAAGATACCACTCAATTAGCAAAATCAAGCAATTTAGCACAATCGCCAGATGGCGAAAAAGGTGATGCCGAAAAACCGAAGTTGTCAGACGAAAGGTCAGAATGGGTTAAAGATATTCCTTATTCACAAAGTGAAATGGAGAAATCGGATGATAAAATAAAAGAAGCCTATTACAACTTAGGTGGCATTTATGATGAAAAAATAAAAGATAACAAAGAGGCCATAACAAGTTATACTACATTAAATAAACGTTTTCCGGCAAACAAATACGAGCCAGAAGTTTTGTATCATATATACAAGTTATACATGGCGCAAAAACAAACCGACAAGGCCGAAAAGGTAAAGGAAGAGTTAATTGCTAAGTATCCTGAAAGTAATTTTGCATTGATTATTCAAAACAAAAAAGTTACTACTACAGAAAGCTCAACCAACAAGGAAATTGTAGCGGCTTACGAAAATATCTATCAATTATATTTAGATGGAAAATATGCCGATGTAAAAAAATATAAACTAGAGGCCGATCAAAAATATAGTGGTAATGCCATGCAAGCTAAGTTTGATTTTGTTTATGCATTAGCTGTGAATAAAACAGATTCGCTTGGTGCATTTAAACAAGAATTAATGGGTATTACTAAGGCTTATCCAAAAACAGATATTGCCGAGCGTGCACAAGATATTTTAAACGTAATACAAAATCCTGCGGCCGAAAAAGTTCAAGAAGATGAAGCAAATAAACCAGCCTTTGAACTAGAAGCCGATGCGCCACATTATTATGTGTTTGCAACTAAAGCTGATAAGTTTGATATGAATGATTTATTGCAAAGCATGATTAACTACAACGAGGAGTATTACTCGCTTGAAACTTACCGTGCAAATACATTAATATCTAATGATGGCTATCAATTGCTTTATGTGCGCGAGTTCAAGCAACTTAATGCAGCAGTGAAATATTATAATGGCTTTGATTTAGTTAATTTTTATAAAACTAACCTTAAAACAGATGTTAAGTTTATACAGTTTGTAGTATCTACTGATCAATTTAAAAAATTGCTTAAAGAGAAAAAAATTGATGCTTATAGCGACTATTTTAACGAACAATTACCTGGACTTTTAAAACAAATTAAACCGTGAGTGTAAGCGAATATTTATTTAATAACAGATACGCTAAATTTTTAATTTGGATTTGGATTGCTGTTTTTACTGGCATTGGTACTTTTACATTTTTTGTATTTATGGTAAGCTGGGGTTGGTTTGGCGAGTTGCCACCACTTGAAGAACTTGAAAATCCGAAAACATACCTTGCTTCCGAAATTTATGCAGAAGATGGTGTTATGCTTGGTAAATATTATTTGCAAAACAGGTCTAATTCAACTTACGAAGAGTTAAGTCCTAATATTATTAATGCATTAATAGCTACCGAAGATGTGCGTTTTCATGAACATTCTGGAATAGATTTTAGGCGATTTACAAGTGCTGTTTTGTTTTTGGGTAAGCGTGGTGGTGCAAGTACCATCACACAACAGTTGGCAAAAAATTTATTTCCACGTAAGCGGTTCGATAATATATTTAATAAAGCTACCACTAAACTTAAAGAATGGATAACTGCCATAAGAATTGAAGAACGCTATACCAAAGAAGAGATTATTACCATGTATTTAAACACGGTAGAATTTGGTGGAAACTCATTTGGAATTAGTAGTGCTGCAAAAACTTTTTTTGGAACTACAGCTTTAGAACTTTCGCCAATAGAAGCAGCAATGCTTGTGGGGATGCTTAAAGCGCCTACTAAATATAGTCCGGTGCGTAACCCTGATAATGCATTTTTTAGACGGAATACGGTGCTTGGGCAAATGCTTAAGTATGATTACATAGATAAGATTGCTTATGATACTTTAAGAGCTAAACCTATTGAGTTAAAATATCAAGAAGAAGACCATAACGATGGTTTAGCTCCTTATTTTAGAGAGCATTTAAGGCAGGATTTATTAGCTTGGTGCGAAGAGAGTGGTTACAATTTATATAAAGATGGATTAAAGATTTATACCACCATTAACAGTAAAATGCAAGCAATGGCAGAAGAGAGTACACATGCTCATTTAAAAGTTATGCAAGCAAAGTTTTTCGACCATTGGAAAGGTCGCGAACCATGGGGTGAATTTAAAGAATTAATTACCGCTGGGATGAAACGCAGCGATCGTTATAGAATAATGAAAGCTAGCGGTGCTACTGATGCTGAAATTGAAAAAGCATTTAACACCAAAGTAAAAATGAAGGTGTTTAGCTATACCCGAGGTGAAGTTGATACGGTAATGACTCCAATGGATTCTATTAAATATTATAAGTATTTTATGCAAGCTGGGTTAATGAGTATGGACCCAACTACTGGATATATTAAAGCTTGGGTTGGTGGTATTAATCACAAATATTTTAAATACGACCACGTAAATATTCATGCAAAACGCCAAGTTGGTTCTACCTTTAAGCCTATAGTGTATACTTTAGCTATTGATAATGGATGGAGTCCGTGTTACAAAGCACCAAACCAACGTGTGGTTTTTGAAGATTATGAAAATTACTCGCCAAGTAATGCTGACGAAAAATACAGCGAACCTGAAATGACTTTATTCCGTGGATTGCAGTTTTCAATTAACAATATTGTAATGCAAGTAATGAAACAATTAGGCCCTACTGCGCCTAATAGTGTTATCGAATTGGCCCGTAAAATGGGTATTAAAAGTGATTTGCCTCCTTATCCATCTATTGCATTAGGTGTGGCTGATATTAGTGTTTACGAAATGGTTGGTGCATTTAGCACTTTTGCCAACAAAGGAGTATGGACAGAACCCATCTACCTTACCCGTATTGAAGATAAAAATGGTAATGTAGTACGCGAAATTGTGCCACGTAGGGTAGAAGCCATGAGCGAGCAAACAGCATATATCATGGAAAAAATGTTGGAGCGTGTAACTGCACATGGTACTGCTGCTAAAATTAAATATTTATATCAAGTGCCAGGCGCTGTAGGTGGCAAAACAGGTACCACACAAAATTATAGTGATGGCTGGTTTATTGGTATTACACCAACATTAGCCACTGGTATTTGGACCGGTTTTGAAGACCGTGCTATACATTTTAGAAGCATGAGTTTGGGTAGCGGAAGTGCTATGGCTATGCCAATATTTGGTAATTATATGAAGAAGGCTTTAAGCGATACCACATTGGTTAAACTACAACAAGTTTTCGAATCGCCTAAGCAGCCATTAACAGTAGAAATGAATTGTGATAACTACGAAACCAACGATCCTAAAAAGTTGGAGATGATTGAGGAGTAATAGCGCATTATTCAACCATAAAACGTTTTGTGGTGCTTTGGTTACCGTTTTGTAACGTAATAAAATACAACCCTTGGTTAAATGTTTGCAGGTTAATGGGCGTTTCGTTTTGTACTGTTCCAGATGTGATTTTTTGGCCCAATGTATTGGTGATGGTGTAGGCATATTCCGCTTCATCGGGCAATCCTAAAATGCTTATGCTGGTGTTGGCAGGGTTCGGGTAAAGTACCACTTTGGCTGCATTAAAAAGTTCATCGGGCGCGGGTATTACGTTGCCCAAGGTATCGGTTTTAAAAATATAAAGGTCTAAATTACCTTCTATAGGACTAGTGTAAGTAAGCACATGCCCGCAACCAAAAATTCCGCCATCCTTAGCCACGTTTATTCTTTTTATAGTAGTGTTATCATCAAAATTTTTGAGTACTGTTTTGTACCCATTGCTATCAATTTTTACCATTGCACCTATACCCGCTAAAAAGTAGTCGAAATTGTTATTGGCGGTAAGGCAATTAAAAGAAGCCAGTATGGTATCCTCAGGTTGGTTTGTTTCAACCAAATAAGTTCTTAAGGTATCGCCCATGTTGTTTGTTCGCAATAAAAAAGGTCTTGAGTTTTTTTCAATTAAAAAGGTGTAGGTATCGTCCGTATGTTGCGTTACATCTATTACCTCAAAATAATCGAGCCAAGTAAATAATTGTTTTTTAATCAGTAGATTTCCAGTTGTATCAAAAACAAATAGCCTAGCTCCATAATCTCTGTTATCTTTAATAATGGCATTAATCTGCTTGTTTTTGGTTATAAACAGCTGCCATATAATTTGGTCAAAAGTATCGCAAAATTGCTGTTGGTTAATAATATTTCCTTGCAAATCTAGCACATTAAAGGTTGGGCAAAAAATGCCTCGCCCCCTTTCGGGTTGGCTATGCCCACCGGCATAAATTTTTTGCTGAAATACAACACCACAAGCATAAAGGGCACTTACATTAGATATACTGCGGCTGCTGTACATGGTATCTTGCAAAACCACCCCATTGTTGCTAAGCCTGCTAAACAACCTGCTTCCCGGGAATCCCCCGCTCCCTAAAAAGTAGTATTGGTTGTTAAACTGCGTACCCCAAAGCATAATATCATACTCAAGGCTAATGCCATAGTTGCACAACCATTTGGTATTGCCATTGGGTTTTAACTTAATAGCTAAAAGAGACCGTTGTGCATCAATGGCAGTTGTGGCAGATACCATAAAATGGCCTTCTTGGTCCTCAAAAATATGCCACGAACTTTCGGCATCAAGGCTAAACTTAAGGGTTTTTTCAAAACCAAATTGGGCCTGCAGGTAGCAGGCCCAATGGGTGAATAGTATGAAAATAAATAACTTAATTAACCTGCACATGCACTGTTTTTAGCAATTGGTTGTTAACATCTAGCAATTTAACAAAATAAATGCCTTTTTGCAAATGGCCAACTGCTATGGGTTGTTTGGCGGTAAAAGTTGCTTTGGCTACTTGTTTGCCAAGCACATCATATATAAGTACTTCGCCTGCATCCATGCCACTTACATAAAAATAATCGTTGCCTGGGTTAGGATAAATGTGTACAGCTTGGTTGGCTGTTTGGTTTGTGGTGGATGCAAATGGCATCCCTTTTTTGCCAAGCACACCACAACCCAAGTTATGGTAAGAGGAATAGGCCAATGTTTCGATATTGTTTGTCTCACTCGTTTTTAACTCTCCATTAGGCAGTGTGGTGGTTAAATAATAACTTGCTTCTACATTTAAATTGGCCAATTCATGTCCGGCAAAACTAAACAAACCTTCTGCATTGGTGGTGGTGGTTAACACAGGTTCGTTGGATGCCTCGCTCACGAGGTTAACCGTAATTTCTTCAATGGATTCAAACCCACAACCCACGCCCACATAACCATCTATGCTGGGTTTAAACTCATCAATGGCATCCTCATAAATAGTTTGGTTTTCGTTCCATAATATGGCCCTGGCATTGTAAGCTGCCGGGCTTTGCGTAAGGGCGTTTTTGGTTGCAATTGTAGTGAGTGTTGCTATTTCTTCTGCGCTTAACGGCCTATTGTCATAACCATCTTCATTAATTAAAAAGCTATTCATTAAAATGGTATATACTGTTTTATAATCTATGGCAATGGCACTTTGCGCATCAAATGTTTCCAAGGCTGCTTGCGCTTGTGTGTACAATCCCTCATGTATCAAATCTTCAATGTGTAATACCGCAATTACCTCTTGGTTATTGGTGGGAGTATTGCCAACTCCTCTTGCATATAAGGTTTGTTTGTAATTTTCCGTTTTCCAATTGTTTATTAAATCACTATTTGCAAAGTATGGAAGATCCAAAGGTAAATCGGTTGGGGTTGGCGAAAGTGAATCGCTACAGCCAATACTGCTGGTTCCGTTTCTTATTGACTGTCCACTAAAAGGATAAGTAATTTTGGGTAAGGCGGTATTTGCTTTAAAAATCCACTGGTTTAAATCGCCCCTATTGGTATGCACATTAATGTCATCACCCCATGCCCAACGGTTATTAAACGTGTTTTCTCTTGCTTCTGTGGTTCGTGTGCCATGGGTTGTTCCAAAGTTTGCCCGCAAGTATTCCCAATTGAGTTGAATGCCATTTACGCAGCGGGTAAAAGTATTGCAATAATAATTGGAGTTGAGCATATTGGCCCGCACCAGCAAGCCCTTACCCGCACTAACCGCATTGCCATAAATAAGGGTAAGCGGCCCATCAGCAAACTGAATGCCCGAACTGCGCCAGTTGCTACTTACATTGGATGTGTTGTTGTTGTTAAGGATGTTTAAATAACCGCTGTTGCTTGCCAGAATGCCTGATTGGGTTGGGGCAGAATTGGTGGAGTTGAAGTTAATGGTATTCAATGTCAATTCAAATGTTGGAAATATTTTTAAGTTGGTAATTCTTGGTTCTGTATAATTTCCTCCCCTGATATTGGTGAGTGCAATGCCTGTTGGCACGTTGTTTAGCGTGTTTCCTCGTACTTGCAATTTTTTATAACTTGCGTTTGTCCCCGAAGTAGGTTCTCCTATAACTATGCCATACGCATACCCAATATCTTTAATTTCGTTTTCTAAGATCGCAATATCCGTAATGCTACCTTGGTTGTTGTATAAATGTATAGCCGCCCAATTGCAATTATTAAAGGTGTTTTTATCTTGATTAGTGGTACCACCAATTACCAGTTTACTATTGGGGTTATAGATGTAATGAATGGCATATTGTGAGGTGTAAGAAAAGGTATTTTTGGTAATTGTAGCTCCAGCAATTATTCGGTCAAGCCTAATGCCCTGAACCAAGTTGATAATTTTGTTTTCGCTAATAAAAAATACATTTCTTCGTCTAAGGGCTCCATCTGCATAAATAGCCGTATTGTAAATTTGGGTAATGTAATTTTTTACAATATTTAAGCTACTGTTAATGGATTGTATGCCAAATTGCGAGCCAACAATGGTATTGCTTACACCAGTTGAATTACCAATATTAATAGGTTGTGAGCAGTTTTCAACCCTAATGCTAATGTTGGTTCTTTTTAAACCATCACTATATCCATTAGCGCTGCCTTTGGTTTGATCTTTTAATATCTTATTCCCAATTAAATAACAACCCACAATATTAATGTTGGTGGTTAAGCAATTTATTACATTAACATCCATTTCATTTGCTTCAAAAATGGTATTGTCAACCATGTTCAATTTAGCCATTAAGCCGTTTGCAACAGTGCCAATAATGGCATCTCTAATTCTGCTTACACCGCTTACACTGCCATTTTTTTGCAAGTTAAGTGTAGCCATTTGTGCGCCATTTCCGTTTACTCTAACACCTTGCCACATGATTCCACATTCAATCCCTTTAAAAGTGGTGTTTCTTAAAGTAACGGTTACATTGGGTTGAATATTAACAATTGCATTTGGCCCAAATTCAAAAAACATGTTTTCTAATACAATATTAGTTGGAGCATTGTTGCTGGTGGTAAAATTTAATTCGTCTTTTATTTTAATTGCTTGTCCTGAGTTGTTAATGGGATTGTTTGTAGGTGTCCAGGTTTGGTTTCCATAAGCATTAAAAGTATTTTGGTTATAAACAGTGGCATTAAATAAAAACGCATCATAATTACACCCATCTATTTGGTTTGGCAATAAGTATCCACCATTTATGGTTTGGGTGTTAACGTTTATAAAAGAAGAAGATAAATTATTGGTGTTTGGGTCAATACCTTGAATCATACCTTGTTTGGCAGCATAAATAATGCCATTGTTGGCCCTTTCCAGTTGTGAGTTTGCATAATCTGCTGTTCCTGGTATTAGGGTGTTGGCATTAGTAGTTAAGTCTCTTACATATATTCCTGCACCAGATGAGTTGCCTCCAGTTGAAAAAAATAGCTTATTCCCGCTTTGGTTAAACTCAATTCCTGGAGTATAAGGATTAGTATTACTAGGCACTGAAAAGGATTGTACTTGTGAGTTGAAGTTACCGGTGCTGGTACTAAGGCCGATAATAGTGAATTGAAGTGAATTAGAGAAAATGGTATTACCATCATAAAAGCACAATTTAGTCCCATCAACCGATAGCTCTGCTTCGCCACAGGCTGCAGTATTTACAGAACTCTGATAAATGAGTTCTGGTGTAGAAATGCCAAAATTAGATTGCGTTGGGCTGCTGATAGTCAATTTATGAACTGATGAATTACTTCCTGTGCCATTAACCACATATAAAAAACGCCTATTGTTAATAAGGTTGCCAACCGCTATTGCACTACTAAAAGACCCACCAATGGTTAATAATTCAAATGAGTTAGCTGTTGGGGTGTAATGTGAGAAGTTGATGTTGCCAGTAGTGATATCAACATCTACTATAGCACAAAATAGTGATCGGGTAGTACTAAGGCCATTAAAGGAACTGACATAAAAAATATAGTATTTGTTTTTGCAATTATCATTATCACTAAATGGAACCACACTAACAGTGGTGAAGAGGTTGAGGTTATTTACTTTAAGCTGTCCTACAGAAGTTCCAAATTTATTAAAAACCTGACCATCTGTGATATAAAACTGAATATTTCCATTTACATCGTAAATGCCATTACCTGCACCATTAAGGTTTACATTAGGATTAGTTATTGGCAATGTGGAGGATGTTAAAGAGGATGAAGCCATGTTAATGTCATTGCCGCCAACATACCACCTTTTTAGTTGAGTGGATTGTGGAGTTGCTTTACTTAAACAAAAAAGTAAGATTAAGGATAGGTTAACAAATTTTTTCATAATGGTTTTAATTTTGGTTTACAAAGTTAATTTAAAAGTTTGTTTTGCATAACAAACTCTTTAATAACGCAAATATAATACAGATTATTGTTTGATTTTAAAAGGCTCAATTAAAAAGGGTTACCATCAATCAACCATAATATGGTGTCAGGAAGTTTATATCGCCACTACAAAGGCAAGCAATACTAAGTTATTGGCGTAGCGCACCACAGCGAAACCCTAGAGGAATTAGTTGTTTATAAAGCCTTGTATGATACCCCTGATTTTGGCTATGGCGCTATTTGGGTGAGGCCAAAAGATATGTTTACTGGCAATGTAACATTAGATGGGAAACAGATAAAAAGATTCACTAAAGAGAATTAAGAATTAAGAATTACGAATTACGAAGGGGAATTTTACGAAGGGGAATTTTACGAAGGGGAAATACGAAAATCTAAACACGAAGCACAAAATATGAAGCTCGAGATGACAGAATTCTACTTCATTTTAACTTGTCTCACTCAGATTTTTTCGCATTTCGCATTTCCAAACAACGTTCAGCATAGCTAATTTTTAGATTTCGAATTTATTTCATTGTCGAAAGTTTAAACTCGAAAATTCGTGCAATATTGGCTGCGCGTTCTTTGGCTGTGTTGGCCACTTCTCCTTCAAAAAGTTCGTCAATGGTTTTGTAAAAAATGTCTATCCATTGTTTAAAGTGGGTTCCATCAATTGGCAAACCAATGTGTTTATCAAAGGGGCTACCATTATAGTTTTGTGTTTGTAATAAAATACTTCCCCAAAAACGATACATTTTTTCTAAATGAACTGGCCATTTCTCTGCACTAATGCGCATGTCAAAAATGGGTGCAAGTAATTCATCCTTTCTAATGTTATCATAAAAAGTATTAACCAGTTTCTCTATATCTTGGGTTGATAAAATATCACTCATAATTAGTATTTAAAGCTTGTAAATATAACCTTTATTTAAATGATGTGGGTTATTATGATGTGCTTATAGCATCAATAATTGCTGCTGTGTCTTGCAAATTCATGCAGTTAAAATGTTTTTTAGGGCAATGGTTAAACCCAATTTTTGAACATGGCCTACAAGGTAAATTTAACACCTCAAAAATATGATTTGGAATGTTTTGATTTCCGTAATAAGGCCCCATACCAAACTCAGGAACAGTATTTCCCCAAATAGAAATGATTGGTTTTTTAAATGCTGCTGCAATATGCATCATACCAGTATCGTGTGTAATAACTTGTTTGGCTTGTTTTATAACCAATGCCGATTGATTTAATGATAATTTCCCAGCTAAATTAACCACATGCGTTCCACATTTATCAGCAATTTGTTGGCCTGTTGTTTCGTCATCTTTACCACCTAATAATACAATTTTAGTAGTTATAGTTTTGCAAATTTCAATGAGTTTTGCTGTAGGTAATCTTTTGGTGTAATGCTGCGCTCCAATGGCAATTGCAAGGTAAGGTTGCTGTGTTAAATCAGTTACTGCTGCGCTTAGTTTGGTGTCTTCAGGTACAAAATAATCTAATCCCAAGCCGTCATTTATAACCCCAAAATTAGTTAAGGTATTTAAGTACCTATCTACAATGTGTATGTTTGGTAAAGTGTTTATTTTAAAATTAACCAACTGTGCTTTTTCGGTATTTAATTTATCAAAACTAAATGCCGGAATATTAAGTGTGCTTTTTATAATTTGTGTACGTAGGTTATTGTGTAAATCAATAATAAAATCAAACCCAATGGCTTTTAATTCTTTTATTTTTTCTAGTAACGGCTTGTCCAATACATGCACATAATCTATATACGGATTTGCCTTTAAAACATCTATAAAAGCAGGCTTTGTTAAGTAATGAATTTCAGCATTTGGTACTTGCTTTTTTAGGCAACGCACAACAGGACTTGTTAGCACAATATCGCCAATAGAACTAAAACGTATAACTAAAAATTTTTGCAAAGAGGGATTAATTTATTTTGGTTCGAAACTACTAAACTATTTTGGTTTACGTTGATTAAAGTAAGTACCAATTTCGGTTAAATCCATTGCATTAAAACACATTTCTTTATACAAGCCACCTTTGCGAGCCACACAAACACCATAATACATATCATGATAGCCATCAGTATGGTGGGCATCGGGGTTTATGCTAAGTTTAACACCTTTATTTAAAGCATAATCTATATGTCGCCAATCTAAATCTAACCTATACGGGTGTGCATTAATTTCTATAATCACTCCGTTTGCGGCACAAGCATCAATTATTTTTTCGTGATTTATTGGATAACCTTCACGCATCAACAATAACCTTCCTGTTGGGTGGCCAAGTATGGTTGTATATGGGTTTTCAATTGCTTTAAGTACTCTGCTCATTGCTTTTTCTTCAGTCATTTTTAAGTTGCTATGCACACTGGCAACCATAAAATCAAAAGTTTTCCAAACAGCTTCGTCATAATCTAAACTTCCATCGCCTAAAATATCGCACTCAATACCTTTAAAAATTTTAAAAGGAGCAAGCTTTTGGTTTAGTATTTCTATTTCTTGGTGTTGTTTAATAATGTCAATTTCTTTAAGTCCACCTGCGTATTGTGCAGCTTTACTGTGGTCGCAAATGCCTAAATATTGATAGCCTAATTGTTTAGCGTAATTAGCCATTTCGGCCAATGTGTTTTTACCATCAGAGTAGGTGCTATGGTTATGCAAAATGCCTTTTAAGTCGCGCATTTCTATTAGCTGCGGTAGTTTATGTTGATGCGCCAATTCTACTTCATTAGTTCCTTCACGCATTTCGGGTTCAATATAACTTAAACCAATTGATGCATAAATTGCTGTTTCGGTTGGTTGGTTAAAGTTTGAAAGTCCTGCTGCTTTTAATAAACTAAGGTGTGCGGCATTTGCAGTGGTTTCAAACAAGGTAGCGGTATAATCATCATCCTCGCAAAAATATATTTTAACAGGAATGGTTTCGTTGATATGAGCAGTTATAAAAAAACTTTGAACGTTAATTTTTTGTGCCGATAAACGGTGCTCTATAAAAGCAGCAAACTCATTTTCATCACCTAAAATAGATGCACATATTTCAATTTCGTCCAAAACCTCGCATTTGCGCCTTATTGCACCCGTAAGGCTAATGTTGGTAATTCCATCATATTCATTCAATGCTTCTACCATTTCATTGGCAATGGTTTCAAGTTTTGCGTAATGAAACTTGTTGGCATTGGCAAACAAAAACTCAATACTTTGTTTTACGCTATCTTGGGTTTTAATACCAAATCCTTTGGCTTGTGCAAGCCTGTTTTCGTTGCAAGCATATAACAATTCACCAGGACTTTCAATACCAAGTTCGTTCCAAATAAATGCAATTTTTTTTGGTCCAATACCTTTAACCAAAAATAATTGTTGTACACCTTTTGGTGTGTTTTGCTCCAATTCAGTAAGCTCCGCAAAAGTTCCAGTAGTGGTAATTTCAAATACTTTGGTCGCAATGCTTTTTCCAACACCATCCATCAAAGCTAATTCTTCAAGTGTTTTACCAACAAGTGGAGTAGGTAATTTATCTATGCGGAATGAGGCACTTGCATACGATTTTATTTTAAAAGGATTGCCATTGTGCAGTTCACTTAAATCAGCAAACCATTTTAGTTTATCAGCAATTTGGTCGTTGGTCATGCCTCAAAAATAAGGTTATTAAGGTAAAATAGGGCACTTCAAATAATTTTTATTTAGTATAAAATTGGCATAGTTTAATACAAAGCGTTTAGGCAAGTAGTTAATAGATAAACAGAAAACTTAGCGGATAAAAAAACGAAAAAAAGAGTTCGGTGTTTGATAAAAATCCGTAAATAAATAGGATTTAGCCTCCGCCTGTTTCGCAACCTTCTAACGTCTTTAAAATTACTTTTAAAAATCCCACTAGGGTAAAAAAGCCTGGTTTTGAAGAGCGGTTGAGCCGTAATTGAATAATGTTATTTTTTCAAATGTTAAACGAACTCTTATGCAACAATACCAATAATTGTTGGTTTTATGGTAAGCCAATGGCGAAATAATTTTTAGGAATTATCACGAATGGTTTTTGAAAAAAAACTTACTTAAAACTACAATGTATAACTTACACTAATAAAACATCTATATTCAATTAATTTGTCATAGTAGTAATCTCCCCAAAGTCCTGTTACTTGATTAAGTGAAATATTAATAGATGCTGATATGTTTGAGAAATGTTTACTATATTGGCTGACAATTCCCTGTCTATTTCCGTTAAAAAATGTATTTTCTTTTCTTATTCCAATGGATCCAATTCCTGTGCTTCGCATTAACTTTTTGCTTAAATTCACTTCTAATATTTCTGCTTTGTTCTGTATGTTAGTACCGAATTGCATTTGATAGATAAAGTTGAAATTAAGCTTCGATGTTAGTTGGCTTAATAACTGTGAACTAATTGTATAATATTCAATATAATTGTTTTTGAAGTCTTTAGTCTTGAAGTAATTATAAGTGCTAATAGTTTTGTGTACTATTCCGGCCGTTTTAAAATTGTAATCAACGATAACATACAGATTGTCTAATTGCTGACTCCAAAGTGTAGAGTTGTTACTTTGATTTAATAAGGTTTTGTTTAGACTAGTGTTAATTTGAGTAGGTTTATAACTAATAGTTAGTTTAGGGTATTTGATATAATTTATTGTCAGTTTTCCATACCCACTGGTTGCATAGGTTGTTATTGACTTATTTTCACTAAGATTATCTTTGTTAATCATCAAACCACCCCCAATTTGAATTCTATTCTTATCAATACTTTGGTTTATTCCGAGGTCAAATTGTTCTGCATCTTGTCTTGAGAATGGAGCACCAAGTGATAAATAAGATTGGTCAATTCGTTTAAAGCCGAGGTTAATTTGTGTCTTTTTGATTGATATATTTAAGTTAATCAACAAACTAATATTTTCAAACTCATTAAAGTCTTCTAAAGTAGAAGACTTGTATCGAATTTGATTAAATTGATTTTCATTTTCATAACTACTTTTAGCAACTTCTGTGGTTAGCTTAATTATATTATTTACACGAAATTCATTTCCAATTAGAAGAACACTATTCATTCGTTTTATACTAGCATCTGCGACTTGGTTGAAGTTGCCAAATTCTAATTTTAATATATTGTTTCTGCTTTTTATTGAAACCCCAATTAGTTTTGTGTTTAAAACAAATGAATTATTATTTGGCTCGTTTATTAATAGTTGTGGTGATTTTCCATTAGCGATTTTAATGCTGATATTTTTAATACTATAATCAACAAGAAATCCTTCTAATGGGAGACCAGAATACAATAGTTCGCTGTAAGATGGATAAATTAATCCAAATTTTAGCGCATTAATATTGTTTATAAAGTGGTATAGCTTGTTACTATATCTTAACGTGCTATCACTTTGATAGTCTGATCTTGTGTGATGTTTGTTTTTTATTAATCTTTGAAGTTTAATATTTCGGTTGTTTAATTGATCAATTTCGTATTTGTTTTTGTTCAACTCTTCTATGTTAGCATTAATTTTTTTCTTTAGGTGATTTCTTTTATGATGGCTGATTGCTGTATCGTTAATATTCATATAATTCAAAGAGTCTGTTTTGATTTTAACAGATAATTTCTGATTTGAGTTGTTAATTTTCGAAATGTTGAAATTGTTAGCTTCTATCTCCTGTTTTGCGATTTCTATTTGCTGAAAAATTTTCTTTGACAATTCATTTTTGAATTTAAATGCATCGAATTCTATATTTGCGCTGTTAATTGGGAATTGTTGATTGTTATCAGTTCCTCTGATAATGTTTGCTTTAAAAGGAAGTCCGCCAATAGTGATGTCAGGTCTTGCATAAAGGCGTGAGTATGAAGCGAGTAATTCTTGCCCTCCAAATTTGAGATTGCTTTCTAAATGCTCTAAAGTTACATTACCGCTTATTTTAATAAAATTTTGTTTATTGTATATTGCAATTGTCTTTTTTAAATAACTATTGTTTTTAACTTTTTGATCATTACTAAATGTGTAGATAGCCACTCTTTGATTTTTATAGAATGAGTGGATTTCGTAGTTAACATTGGTCGAATCGTTTTGGTATGGTAATTTGAATTTTTTCTTTGATATTAAATAATTACTTTTTGGTTGATGATTTGCCCCAAAGTAGCAAATTAGATAGTGAACTACATTATTTACGTCCGGTTCTATTGATATGGTTGAGGAGTCAAGAATGTTCCGAATTACTTTTGTGATATAATTACTTACATGTATTTGATTAGAATATGTATAGATGTTTTTTTTCAAGTATTTTATAATAAGGTTAATCTTATATTCACCAGGAAGTAAAGTAGAGTCTTCTGTGATTATCCTATAACTATTATTGAATAAAAATATGGAATCAATGTTTAACTCTGAAATACCTTTCTCTGCCTCAAAGGTTACTGTACCATTTAGTGTATCACTATTATCGTTGATAAGTTCAAAATGTAGTTCTAAATTTATATTTTCTCCAGTATTAATTGTGGTCATTCTTAAAATGTCGACCAACTTCGGATAGTTAGGGAGATTTTGCCTCAAAAACTGTATATTTTGCAAAGGTGTGGTTTGAGCAAACAACGAAAGTGGCTGAATTACAGCAATAAGACTAAAAAATACCAAAGGTATTAATTTTTTGTAATACATTTATTCGGTTAATATAATTTTTTTTGTAAATATGCATTAATTATCAATTAATTGTATAATCATGGTAAAAATAGCTAAATTATTTTTTCTTTTAATCAGTTTAATTCAGTTGACTTTCATAAAAGTCAATGGACAAATTGTGAATTTATCTTTAGGAACAATTACCGAGAATAATGTAAATCCTAATTATTTATGGCAAAGTATTCTAAACACAAATCAGTTGCCAGTTACCGTACAGATGAGTTTGATTATCACTAGTAATTCAAAGGGAGTTGTTTATTCAGCACATACAGATAAACTAGAGTTGAATAATGTAACAACAATTATTGGCTACAATAATATAAAAATAATACGCAATGATTACCCTAATCAAGAGGCAAAGTCATTTTTAGAAAAAACAGGTATGCTACCTTCGGGAGTATATACCTACTGTATCAATGTTATAAACTTTCAAAATAAAGAAATTTTAGCAAATGAATGTCAAAATGTGATTTCGTTGGTAAATAGCCCTCTACTATTAAGTTCTCCTGAAAACAAAAGCAGTATAAACTCTCTATATCCTCATTTTGTGTGGCTTCCATTGTATATGCCAGTGTCAGATCGTTTAACACAATATGAATTGAAAGTATATGAAATGCTTCGAGATCAAACATCAACCGATGCATTAGTTCGAAACAGGCCAATTATGCAAAAAACTCGGTTATCAACTAATCAATTATTATATTCTAATGATATATATCCATTATCTTATGGTAAAACTTATGCGTGGCAGGTTACTGCAGTTGATAATTTGAATAATATACTTGGTAAGTCAGAGGTATGGGAGTTTACACCCACTATAGACACAGTGCCTACTATAACCAATAACTTTTTTCAATCATACATTGACTTAAATGCGAATACCACACAGTCTGAATATCATATTAAGAGTACAATTAAAATTAAATACACAGGGAGGAAGTTTCCTTCAGAATTAAGCTATTTGATTTATGATGAATATGGTAAGTTAGTTGAAAAATCAACAACACATCTAAAAGTATTGTCTCGTGAAAACTGGCTCGAAATTAATCTTGAAGAGTTTAATAAGCTAAAAAACAGAAATAAGTATTCTATTGAATTTATAAATTCGATAAATCAATCTTTTACAATCAACTTTATTTATTTTCAATAATGATTAAAAAATACCAACATTTAATGTATGCCAGTTTATTATCAATTGGATTTATATTAATCTATCATCTAATTGTGAGTTCTAATAGTGGATATGTGATTATAGATAATACCAAAATTTATGATGGGTTTAAAATGAAAATTCATTATCAAAAGGAAATTGAGAATAGGATGTTAACGGAGAGGAATATTTTAGATAGTATGCGTATTGAATTAAAAATTTTACACCTGAAATCTCAAAATAATCCTAATGATAAAACTTTAGCGAAGGAAGTTGAAATAAAAAATAATGAATTAAATGTTTTTCAAGTGAGAGCCAAAGCTAATGCAGAAGAATTGGCAGAAAAGTATGAAAATCAGATTTGGTCTCAAATTAATCAATATGTAAGAGAATATGGAAAAAAAAATAAATTTAAAATGATTTTTGGTGCTGCAGGAGATGGAAGTATTATGTATGTTGATGAAAATGCAGATTATACAAATGTTGTACTAAATTATATTAACGAAAAATATGAAAGTGGTGAATAAAACAAATGTGATTATTTTTAGCTTATTGGTATTGATAATATCATGCACCAAATCATATCAACCCGCTGAATACATTCAATGGGCGCAGTTAGAATCCACTGGATTACGTATAACAAAAGATATGTTCCCGTACAAATTTGTTTTGCAGTATAAGTCGCCAAATTATATCACAGCAATTAATAAAATTAACGGAATTGAATCCGAACTCCCTTCTGAACAAATTATACAATTTAATTTAACCATAAAGTCATTAGACAATAAGACTAACCCAATATTTAACAATGGTACAAATGAAGATTTTCATAAAAAAGTGCAACATTTTAATGATGATGGTAGTGAAGACTTTTACTTAATGATAGGTGCCGATACTATACTATGCAGCTTTTGCCATATGGAATATAATTATGGAGTTGCTCCGCTTAGCACGATTGTTTTAGCATTTGATATACCAAATAAAATAGATAACTATTATAAACAAGATTGGTTTTTAGTTTATGATGATATGGTATTTGACACAGGAGTGATTAAAATTAAAATAAAAAAAAACGATTTGATGAAGTTGAATTTAGTAAAACTAATTTAAACTTAACTAAACTATGAAAAGAATATCCCTAAAGGCAATGTCAGTTTTTTTAGCAACAAATATGTTGTTTCAACTGTTATCACCAACGGTTGCCTATGCGCTAAGCGGTGGGCCATCACAGCCCGAGGTAGAAAGCTTTGAACCAGTAGCAACTACAGATATGGTTGATTTGTTTACAGGTGATTTTAATTATAATATTCCATTACTTGATGTTGGAGGGTATCCAATTAATATTGCTTACCACAGTGGGGTAAGTATGGATCAAGAAGCCAGCTGGGCAGGGCTTGGTTGGAATGTAAATGTTGGTGCAATTAACAGAACTATTAGAGGTGTGCCAGACGATTTTAATGGAGATGTAATTGAAGAGCAAAACAATTATTTTCCCCAAGAAACATATTCTGTATTCACAAATATTTCTACTGAAATTTTTGGTTTAAATGATAAGAACAACATGAAAACGCTTAGTTTTGGTAAGAGCACTGGCCCAAAACCGCAAGATAGTACTTCAAAGCCTAATGTTAATAAAAAACCGAGTTTTAATATGGGACTTGGCGTTACATATAATAATTATCGTGGACTAGGCATATCATATAAGTTAGGAGCAGCTGCAAGTTCCGAAAAGAGGAATAATCGATTGATAATGGGTGTTGGTGGAGGTTCTCAAAGTGGAATTGACATTGACATAAGTTACTCCTCAACTAATGAAGATAAAAAAAGAAAGAATACTGTGGGTATTGGAATGAACTCAAAGTACGGTATGAGGGCAATAGTTTCCACACAAAAGGAAAAAATTACTGGTAGGATTAAAAAGGGTTGGCTAAGGCGTGCGACCGACCATGGAAACTTTGGATTTAATACAATGCTTCAATCGGGTGCACCCGAGAGTCAAGTAAGTACAGAAGAAAGTGTTCAAAATTATTCCATTAAGGTGGGCTTTTCTAGTACAGCCACTTTTAAAAATGGATCTTTAGTAGGTTCATACAGATATGAAGGATTGCAAGACGGCAGTAAATCTTCACCCAAAAAAGCATACGGATATATGTACGCTCAGCTATCTAATGATGAAAATGCACTGAAAGATTTTGGAAAAGAACGTGAGGGTAATGTATCTCCCGAAACACAAAATCTTCCGTTAACTTATAATGCATTTGATATTATAAGTGCAAGTGGTCAAGGAACTGCTGGCTTATTTCGGCCATATAGAGATAATATTGGAACACACTATGATGTAAAATCAACGCATGAGACGCGTCATTGGGGGGTAGTAGGAGCAGAAGTTGGTATTGGTAGTTCCATTGAAGTTGGATTGAATTATACTCCAACAATAGGAGATCGTGAAAGTTCAAAATGGGAAAGTAATAATAAAGCGGGAGGTTACAACTTTGGTTATTTCATTGACACAAGTAATCTTTTAACTGAGTCATTTTATTTTAAAGTATCTGGAGAGTTAACTCCAACTAATAAAGAAAAATATGATTTATTGGGGAATGATGGTGCAGTAATGCAAAACTATGAAAATAGAGAGTTAACGTCAGACTTAGTTAATAAACCTAATTCAAGTAAAGAAGAAATTGCTGGTGTTTTAAACGAAACCTATGCAAGCAGTCAAAGAGCGGTAAGAGCGCAATACCTAACTTATTATAATGCACAAGATGCTGCAAAAAAAATGGGAATAATGCCGAAGTTAAAATCATATTTCCCAGGAGCATTCTCAACCTCTGATACTATTTATCAAAATATCAATAGATTAAGTCAAACTGCAGCTAAAGAGCATCATATTGGAGAAATAGTGCAGACTAATCCCGATGGTGCTAGGTATTTTTATTCAATTCCTGCATATAATAACACATTAGTGGAAGCTCGATTTAACTCTGGAGGAATTACTGATGCAACTCGTGGACTAATAACCTATAATACTGGAGAGAATAGCAGAAATAATGAAGCTGGGGTGGACAATTTCTATAATAAAACCATTACTCCGGGATATGCTCACTCATATTTATTAACTGCAGTCTTATCACCAAATTATGTTGATGCAGATGCTGATGGAATACCATCTGACGGAGATTTGGGAGATTATGTAGTGTTTAATTATACCAGGGTTCATGAAAACTACCGATGGAGGGTTCCAATAGAAGAAAATAAAGGCCAGTTTCAAGATGGGTTAAGGTCTGAACCACTTGATAATATGGCATCATTTACTTATGGGACAAAAGAAGTTTGGTATTTAAATTCAATTATATCAAGAAATTATATAGCAGAGTTTAAAACAAGCAAAAGACTAGATGCACTTGGTGTAAAAGGTGAAAATGGAGGGATGGACCCAACTCAATTTGTAAATAAACTTGATTCTATATATCTATTTTCAAAGATGGACAGGATTAAAAATGGACAAAATGCAATTCCTATCAAAACAGCAGTTTTTGAATACGATTATAGTTTATGTCCGAAAGTGCCAAATCATACAAATTATAATGCTCCATTTGAAAATGGGAAGTTAACGCTTAAAAAAGTGTATTTTTTGCATGGTAAATCTATGAAGGGTGGCGAAACACCATATTATTTTAACTACGGCTATAATCCTTCGTACAGTTTAGCCAACTACGATAGGTGGGGTAATTATAAACCTAATACGAGTAATGTTAATAATATGGATTTTCCTTATGTAAATCAAGATATATCTCGTGATTCGAATAATGCATACGCTATGGCGTGGACATTGAATAAAATAGTATTACCCTCAGGAGGTAATATTACAATTAACTATGAAGCAGATGATTATGCTTATGTTCAAGATAGAAAGGCTATGCAAATGGTAAAACTAGTAGCTGCAACTAATAAAGAGGGCCTTTCGTCTTTTCATCCAAATGGTAAAAGTATTTTATACGACAGATCAACAAACAAGATGTATGATTATTTAGTATTTAAAGTGCCACAGGGAATAAGTACTGCGGCTGAACTAAAAGATCGATGTTTTGCTAATATTGAGCACTTATATTTTAAAGCATTAGTAAGTATTAGAGGTAAGGAGGAGTATGCAAGTGGGTGGTGTGGTATTGATAAAAACGAAATAGGATTAATACTTGGTGAACCAACTTATGCCTATGTAAAAGTGAAACCATCAGTTGAAGAAAATGCATCCAATAACCAGCATCCCATTTCATTAGTTGCTTTTCAATTAGCTCTCGCTAAAATGAATAAAATATTATATCCAGGGTCTGAACCCAAACATTCAAATGCAAGTGCATTTCAGGCACTAGGGAATAGCTTTATTGAAATTATTGATATTTTTAGATCGCCTTACAAAAAATTAAAAAGTTTAAATGTAGCAAGAACTTTTACGCCAGAACTATCTTGGATAAGAATTGAAAATGCAAACGGATTTAAAGTTGGTGGAGGCGTAAGGGTAAAAAAAGTAGAATATTCTGATGGTTGGAAAGATATGGATGAAACCGCATCGGAAATGATATACGACCAAGAGTTTACCTACTTATTAGAAGAGGGTGGCAGGTCAATTAGTAGCGGGGTTGCTGCATACGAGCCATTAATTGGAGGAGAGGAGAATCCATTTAGGAAGCCGAAATTTCACTCGGTAAACCGAGACTTGATTAAAGCTGAGTTATCATTGTATACAGAAGAGCCTTATGGGGAGACCTTTTTTCCTGGTGCACAAGTTGGATATAGTAAAATTACGGTAACCGCAAATAAATCAAGAACCAAGTCTAAAAATGGCACAGGATACACCGTCAATCAGTTTTATACGGCCAAAGACTTTCCTGTCCGTTTAAATGAAACCAGTATTGATATGAATCAAATAGGTTACGATCCAGCTACCTCTAAACTATTGTCTTTATTAAAGTATGTATCTTATAAAAGTCTATCCGCATCTCAAGGATATTCAATAGTTGTAAATGACATGCATGGTAAGCCAAAATCTATAGAGGTTTTTGGCGCAAAAAATGGTGACGTAGGCCCTAAAATATCATCTGTAAAGTATGTTTATAAAACCGATTATAAGGGTAAAATAGATAATAATGTGAAAGTGCTTAATGAGAATGGCTCTATCGAGACTAAGATGGTTGGTAAAGAAGTTGATTGTAGTGTTTTTTCGAATTCAAATGAGTCTTATGATGTTCAAGTTTCATTAGCGGCAAATCTTAAATATACGGCTCCTGTATTAGTTATTGGCTTTGTGTGGCCTGGCTTTAAATTTGATTATGAAAATAGTCGCTATGCCACTGTTACTAAGCTAATACAAGAATACGGTATACTTGAGAAAACAATAGTTGAGGACGAAAACTCTATAATAAGTACAAGTAATTTATTGTATGATAAATACACTGGATCGGTTATACTTACTCAAACCTCAAATAACTTTAATGATCCAATCTATAATTTTAACTATCCCGCTTATTTAGCATATGAAAATATGGGGCCGGCATACAAAAACCAAGATGTAGTATTTAATTTAACCGCTGATGTGGCTGGCGTTTCAAGTCAATCATACAAAGAGGGAATATTTGTAGTTGGTGATGAGTTACATTTAATACCAGCAGATAATTCAGCTTCTATACGAGGTTGGGTTTACAAAATTGAGCCATCTCAAGATACAATAAACCACGAGAAAATAACTGTGATTAATCATCAAGGGCTATCAATTTATGGAAATTATAAGGCACGGGTTATTCAGTCTGGACGAAAAAATATGTTAAATGCTTCGGTAGGGTCGCTAGTAACCAGTGCAACTCCAATTCTAGTTAATCAATTAACTATACCCACAGATGAAGTAATTCAAGCATCAACTTTAACCTATAATGATAAGTGGCCTATGAGTGAATTAGGACGTACACAAACGCTAACATTAAACTGTAACCGAACAACTCAGCCCTTCATAATTGATTTGTTCGACCATTTAAATTATTTTTTATCTCAAAATATTGAAAACGTAGATTCTACTATTTATTGGCTGGAGCAGTTACCTGGATATTCCAACTCTAGTTTATATAATAGATTAAATCAAGTTTTTAATAATTCACAATATGCTTCACTTTGTAGATTAATGATTAGAAATTCATTAACATCAAGAGATTCATCCTCCGGTCAAACTTTCTACTCAAACTGGGAAGATCTTAATAATGATACCGTAGAAATTTATATCGCCAATCCCCTTACATCTAACAACATTTTTCAGAACTACTTCTTTTTAAATAGCACTGAAGGATGTAAATTAACTGAGCTAGATCGGTTTCTAAGACCTTATCTCGATTCTAACAATCACTGTAGTAATCTTAAAATAGATGCAGTCCTGAAAAATGGAGATACCTGCAACTTTGAAGCATATGGTTCTGCTGCAATATTTGATGTATGCTTCTCAATTGATGTTGACTGCGATACCACATATTCTTGCTTGTATACTACAAATGAAGTGTTTAATCCGTTTGTTTCGGGTGATAAGAATTTGTGGTTACCTGAAAGCCAGAAAGTATTTAATGAAGACCGTGTTTATTTATTTGGTGGTGACACTACGTTTATTAGAAAAGATGGAAAAATAAAAAACTTTGTACCTCATTGGAGTTTTTTACCCGATTCTAAATTACAAGCAACAACTGATAAGCGTTGGGTCGCGTCTAATGTTATCACAAGGTATAATAAGCGTTTACAACCAGTTGAACAATATGATGCTTTAAACAATTATGCTTCCGAAATATATGGCTACAACGAGTCATTTGTAACTGCAGCAAGTAATTATGCAAAGCTAAGTGACTTAGGGTCGGATAATTTTGAGGAGTATGATGTAATTACACCTGGCTGTCAATCAGAAACGCATTGGAGCTTTAAGGGAGGTACAAGATATTTTTTAACACAAAATGTTTTAACTCCAATTGAAAATGATGGCTGGAATTTAACCTCACCTGCACTCACTAATAAGTTCAGTCATACAGGAACCCAAAGTTTATGTATTCCTGCAAAACAGTCCTTATCTGTAAAACGGTTTTCAGATTCTACAGTTATTGACAATGGTTTACCAAGTATGACCACCTTGCACATTGAAACATCTGTAAGTAAAAAGCAGACTTTATTTTCTCCTCAAAATGGGGCTAAATATGTAGTTTCGGCTTGGGTTAAAGGTAGAGCAGTTAACGAGTATGCCATTAATACTTTTGATAGTGCTTATATACGAGTAATAGCTGATGGTAGTGGAAACACACAATTGTTAAACATAGCGTTTAAAGCAAGTGGACCAATAATAAATGGATGGCAAAGAATTGAGGGGGTATTTGAAGTGCCATTAGGTACAAAGTTTGTAAGTGTATTTATGGAGAATATTAGTTTGTATCGGGCTTATTTTGATGATGTTCGTATTCATCCTTTTGCATCTAATATGAAAACATTTGTTTACCACCCAGTGCATTTAAAAGTTATGGCAATTTTGGATGAAAATAATTTTGCAACTTTTTATGAATATGATAGCGAAGGAAAGCTTATTAGAATTAAAAAGGAAACAGAAAAGGGGATATTTACCATAAAAGAGTCGAGGAGCGGATTACAAAAATCATTAATTCAATAATATATGAAAATATCAGTTATTGTATTATTAGTAGTTTCAGCGCTTTGTTCATCGGCTAATTTGTCGCCCATAAATGAATTAGATTTGATAAATAAGGCGTACTCAGAGATGAATTCATTTCAAATGAATTTTACACATACACTATACGAAAATAAAAGTATGCGCAAAATTTTAGAAAAAAAAGAGGGCGTGTATATAAAATCAAATGGTAATTCTTATCAGCGCACATTAAACTCGGAGGTTTTAATAACTAAAGGGTATCATTTATTGATAAGTCATGATGAAAGGATGATTTCGGTTGGGAAATATATTGTGCCCAAAAATGTTATTTTAAACAATTTGCCAAATGATTTCGGTTCGGGATTGGGAAATACCAAGGACATAAAGGTAGTTAAGTTAGACGATTCTGAAAACGAATTGGTTATGCCTGGAGAGCTAGGTGTTTATAGTGAGCTTAAATTAAGGTATAATACTAAATCTTATTTGATAAGTGCTATTTACTACAATTTTAGTGACAATGATATGTTGAAGGATATAGGTTTTAAAGAACCCCCTTATCTAATTGTAACATGTAAAAACACCAAATTGAATAAAAATATAAATAATGATATTTTTAACCTAAAGCGCTTTGTAATAATTAAAGATAAAAAAGTGGTACCTGCGCCTGGTTTTAAAACCTATAAAATTTATAACAATCTATAATCCTAAGCCTAATTATGAAAAGGATACAACTAATACTTGCACTGCTATCAATTTTAATTAATATACAAACAGTATATGGTCAAATAAAGCAGTTAAACACCGTTAATTATGGTCATGAGTTAATCGGGTACAATGTTGCATTAAATACCGTAGAGGATGACAGGTATGCTCAATTAACAAATGCCTCGTTTAATTGGGGTAATTGGTTTAAGACCAAACAAGTTAATAATTATATAAAGTTATCTGTTAATCATAGTTATACAACAACAGAGGCTGCCTATAAATATAAATTTAACTTTAAAGTAACAAGTTATAGTGCAACAGGCACATCATCTGAATTTTATATAAGTATTCCACTTAGTTATAATCCACAAGCTTATACAAAGTACAATGATGCATCCATATTTAAGTTTAATAATGCGCATAAGTTTTATACAACACTTTTATCAGTAACTGATGAGCAAACAAATACAAATATTAGTTTTAGTGCACTTAATAAAAACTTTATCATAGAACACATTGTAGAACTTGATAGGTATGAAAAGAGTGATTACAATCATATAATAGACCCTGATAGTATTACAGCAATGGTAACTAATGGCAAAATTTTTATTGATTGGTCTGCAGGAATCGTAAGTGCACCTACAGACTTTGAATTAGAATGGTTGCACGTTGATGATTATGGTGGGGGATATTCAGGTTTTTTAAGAGATTTTACTACCAAAAGATTTGATTTTGAAGCAGGTGTACCAGACTCTTGGTATAATGCAATTCCAACCCAGTGGGGCGTTTCGGGTGGGGTATTATTTTTTAAAGATGATGCCGCCATAAATACCCCACAAATTGATGTTGTTAATGGTAAAAACTATAAGTTGGTGGCCAAAATTAAGCAAGTAGTTCCATCAGGAAAAAATATCGAACTAAAGGTTTTTAACTCGGGTATTATAGTTACATCACAAGTGTT
>JAUCCO010000031.1:0-28048 GCA_034676125.1 Bacteroidia bacterium | reverse complement strand
GGCTTTTTCTCCACCCACAATACGTTGTATAATCTCTGCCTCCGTATATTTTTCAAATACATGCATATTAAATGTAATTTATGTTAGTCAACAATTTGTGCAATTCTTGCCATCGATAATGCCGATATCGCCATCACTAAATCACGCACAGCCACATCCACAAAATTAAAACCAACTAACAAAGTTAATGCAATTAAGGTAAGCCATGCCGAAACAATGTAGCCACCAATTACAGGTTTTTTAAGTACAATAATACCCGCACCAATTTCTATCACACCCACTATCATCATAAATACCGCAGCAGAAACAGGCAACATACTAGCCATTGTTGGGTTAATATATTGCTCCCAATTAGTAAGTATATTGGTAAATTTGTCGGCACCAGCCACTATGGGCACAATTACAAAAGTGTACCGCATTAAATTAAAAGTTTGATTTAACGATTTGTTTCTAATTTTACTTTCCATGTTGTTTTGTATTAATAAGTATCTACACAATTAGAGGATACGCATATCAAAAAGGTTACAAATTATTTTTATCGCTACTCCATTTACTATAAAATGTGTTGAAGTATTTATTGTTCAAAATTTAATTAATCTCCTTGTTTATTGTTTTAGTTTTTGGGGCATTGCCGGGCTATCCGCGCTACATGGTAGCCCGCTGCTTCCGAAGCTTCGGAACCCTATGCCGGGCTTGCTGTATAGGGTTAAATAAATGTTGTAGGGAGGTGTGGTTACGGTATAGTATTTAACAATAGCAATACTTTTTTTAAGTTGGTTAATTCTAATTCTACTATTGGGTTTTGTTTGCTTTTTTAATAATGGTTAGCATTGTTATTCGAGAAGAATACTAACGAATTTAGTCCAGATAGCTTTCGTCCAAAAAGTATTGATACCGAAATAAAAGTTGTTGGCCACATAAACACTACCAACAATTGGAACACTAGAAAAAAAGTTTGTTTAGGCAAAATCTATTACAACCTAACAGAACTGATAGCTGAAGCTAAAAATAAAGCTATTTTTACATCGTTAGCTGTTTTTAAACCAACAGAAATATTAGATTTTATAGCCGAATTAGTAGGTCGTGAGTGGGACAAAGGCAAGTTAGCTAAACTTAATCAACTTAACCTGTTTGAAACAAGCCAAGAGGGTAAATTTGAAGTAGTACAAAAACTACGTTCAAATTTAAATTCCATTTCAAAGATAATCATGAAACAGTAAGCCGCATGATGATTGAAGATTGGGAGACAGGACAGCTTTATTAGAGATAATTTGCAAAATATGCAGACGAACAAAATGCCATTGCTGATGTTAGTAATAGATATTTTGGCGAATTTGCCAGAACTAAAGAGCTACATTTTTTCTTAGGAACAACCATGGAGTTTCATTAAGAAATGCACCAAATCCGTTTATTATTATTGGTACGTTTCATCCTAAAATAGACCTTCAAACAAAAGTACTTTAATGTATTAACTTGAAAACGCCCATCTTTACAATTAATAAATTGATTGACGTTGGTCTTTTAAAGACAAGAGCAGTAAGGAGAGAAGGTTGAAGTAGTCCTGTCTTAGAAATTGATAAAAATGATGAAACCTATCAAAACCGCTATTGTCTTGCTGTTATTGTAACAACCGAAAGTTTTATTTATTTTACATTAGGCTTCTTAAAAAAGTCCATTGGGTTAAAAATTGGAACATAAGCCCCTTCCAACTGGGTTCCTTGGGCCTTAACCACCAACATACCCCTTACCGTTGCAATCATAATTCCAATATACATAGCAAGCAGTTCTAACGGTAATTCAAGTTCATCGTTTTTCTTAAATGCTTCAACATTAATAAGGTCAAATTCACCGGTGGCAATTATTTCGCCCAGTTTCCGGTGTTTCTTTTCATCGGTGAAAATATCCAAAGTATAATGAAGGTGTAATTGTTTTACTGAAGGCTCAATTCGCATATTTACCTTGTTTTCATATCCAAAGATGGAGCTGTTAATCAAAGCGGTTTCTTCTTTGGTCAACTCTTCCAATCTAAAATCTATAAGTTTTAAGGAGTTGATTTTAGTTGTAATTTCTACTGATATGTTTTGTTGGTTAGCCATTGTAAATTAGTTCATAAATGGAATTGTATCTAATTCTACTGTTTCTATCTCAGTTGCAGGGGAGAATAATCCAAGCGTGTTTTCCGGTTCTTGTGCCGTTTGTTTTCTGCCAACCAATGCTGTTGTAATTTGCGAGGGATTACCCCCGAATACAAATACCTGCATTTGTTTTTCGATTTTTTCGGTTACATCCATCGGAAACAACACAATAGATTCCCCCAGTACTGCTTGAATTTTTGCAATACTTCTAAACGTGAAATTATGTTCGCCAGTAAGCCATTTGCTTATTTCAGATTCCGATTTTCCCAAGGCTGCGGCAAGATCACGTTGTGTTTTGCCCTGTTTCTTTAATATGAAGTCTATTTGATCAGCTATCTTAAAAGCCAGTTCAACATAAATCTTCACATCCTGAGAAATTTTTTTGCGTCTTTCTTCAAGTTTAGCGTTCCTCTTCATTGGTTTTGTCATTAATAGTAAAGGTTAAATTACCCATTAATTGGCGGTTGTATAATTGGCTTTCATTTCGTGCCAGTCTTTTCATCAGCATAGTGCCAACCGCTCTAATTGTTTCTACATGCTTCTTTAATAGTGGATCTTCTTGATATGTTGCTGTTTGTTTTCGGCCTCCATTCCCTAGAATAACAACTTCATCATTGATACGGTAGAGATAAAGTCTTAATTCGGAACTAGTAAGCGGAATAGCTTTTACCATGCCTCCTTCAAGCCTAAAATATCTTTCTTTGGCTCCAATCATCCCAATTTTGTCAATAACTTCTATAATAATATCGATGTCGTCAGCAAAATCTTCGATGTCAAAATTTGTGAAAAAGATATCCGTTTCAGACTCCGCCTCCCGCTGGAACCTGATGGTGTAAAAATTAGTTTGCTCATGTTGTTCGAATAACTCGACAAAGATAGTATGTTTCACTTATAAGTTAAGTATTGCAAATGTAAAATTAATAATGAAACTTACAACATTTTAAAACTCAAAGCAAATTAGCTAAAACTCATGGCTCAAGAATAATAAAAAAACATTCTTGATTATAAAGAAATAGAATTTTTAGTGGCGAAAATTAAAGCGGTAAAAAAGCTTAATTTAATGCAACAATTATATAAAATTCTTTACTTTATTAAACATGATTTTCTGTCATTTAAAAAGTGCTTATCCACCACCTATCCTTCCAGATATAGTGCTTTAAGGGTTTCGTATTCGGTTTCCCAATTAAAGTGGTGCTGGGCAGCTGTTAGGTTGTTTTGTGCTAGGGTATTCATGTAATTGCCAGATTTAATCATGGCAGTAATGGTGTTGGCAATTTCTATGGCACTGTTGTTATTTACGCAAAGTCCTAATGCATGCGTTTCTACCATGTTTTTATACAACAAATGGCTCGAACTAACTACCGGTAAACCAATGTGCATATACTCGTACATTTTACGCGGAATAGATTGCGAAACATTTAAGTTATCCGACACAAAACTTAACCCCAAATGGCAATCTTGTGATAGTTTGTAACCCGCTTGCATATCCAAAAAACCTGTAAATATTACCTTGTCTTTTATTGCTTCCATAAAAGGCCAAGTTTGCATTTCTTGTTTTATTTTAGGGTCAATCCAACCAATCATTTTTAGGCGTGCATTTACGCCTTGTTTATTTAAAATGGCAAGTGCTTCTAGCATTTGTTTGCAGCAATATTGCTCATCAATACTGCCCATGTAAAACAAGTTTATTTGGTTGTTTTTTACCTCGCGATTGGTGGTAATAAATGGTTTAAGTTGGCTGTTTGAAGCAAAGTTGCGTATTAATGCAAATTGTTTTTTAGGGTACCTAAATCGGTAAACTTTTATATACGATTGTTCTGCTAAAATAAGCTTAAAATTTCTTGCAGCTAAAGCATCAAACCATAAATATATTTTTATAAATAAACCTTTTAAAGGCAGCCAGTTTTTAGCTTTTAAACTTTCGGTTACATTCTCATGAATATCATAAATAACCTTTTTGCCTTGTGTTTTTAGTAACCATGCAAATGGTATTAACTCTGGATCGTGAAAATGGTAAATATCCGCATGTTGTTGTTTAGCTAATTGGTATACTTTGCGGGTAGTATGTAAAATTCGTTTTAGGCGAGATACAGGTTTTTCAACACCAATTAACTTTACATTATTTTTGGTTTCGGTTTGGTTGCCAATTGCTATTAAAGTTACATCAAAATCGTGGGCAAGCCAAGTGCATTCACGGTAAAATACACGTGTATCCGATAGGTTATGTACGCTACTAAAATGACAAACTTTAATTTTTTTGCTCACCGTTATTTTACCAAATTAAGTAGTTGATTACATAAATTATCCCAAGTAAAACGCAGCTTTTCTACTTGTGCAGCTTCAGCAAATGCGGTTTCTTTTTTTAGGGTGTAAAAGTTATAAATGGCCTCGGTAATTTGTTGTTCGTTTACATCGCAAACGTAACCTACTTTATCATTCGGAACCAACTCTGCAAGTCCACCAACATTGGTTACAATCATTGGTTTATTGTAATAATATGCAATTTGTGTAACGCCACTTTGTGTGGCATTTAAGTATGGTTGAATGACTACATCGCTTGCACAAAAATAAGTTGAAACTTGGTTGTTGGGTATAAAATCATCACACACAATTACGCTGTTTTTAAGGTTTAATTTTTCAATTAAATCTAAGTAAGGTTGTTTGTTTTCGTAAAACTCGCCAGCAATTATTAGCTTTAAATTTAAGTGGCTAAGTTTTGGGTTTGCAAATGCATTTAACAATAAACTTAAGCCTTTGTATTTTCTAATAAAACCAAAAAATAACAAGTAATTATCATCAGCATTAAAGCCAAGTTTTTGTTTGGCATCGGCTTTACTTATGGCTGGTCCAAAGGTATCGTACATTGGGTGCGGCACATAAGCAATGGGTTGGGTAAGTTTTAAATCAATTAAATCTTGTTTAACAGATTCGCTCATGGTTAAAAACCCATCACAAACAGGTAAAAAATAATTGGTAAATGCGCCATCAAAAAACTTACGTTCGTGCGGAATTACATTATCTGTTATGGCTAATATTTTTGTGTTGCCATTGCTTTTTATTAAGCGTGCAATGGTACCAAAAGCAGGCGCCATAAAACTCATCCAATACCTAAAAACTACAATATCGTAATTTGCTTTTTTAAACCTCAACCCAACACTTAACCAGTTTAATGGATTAATTGAATTTATGGCTGAAAAAATAGTAAGCTTTTTAGGTGCTTCATCAGTTGATAGCTGGGTTTTTCCTGGAAACAACAATTTAGGATATTGAAGTTTAAAACTTAAAATATCACATTGGTGTCCTTGTTCGTTTAAAACCTCAGCTAAACGTTCGTTATAGGTAGCCAAGCCGCCACGCAATGGATGCGCAGGACCGATGATTAAGATTCTTTTTTTACTCTCCAAGACGTTGCTTTATTCCGTAAACGTTTCTTTCGTTGGCATTACGCGAAATCATTTCGCCTATAAAGCCAGCTAAAAACAATTGAACACCAATAATTAATAAAACCAAGGCAAGGTAAAATAATGGCATATCTGTTACACCACGTTGCTCAACCAATTGGTACGAGTTGTATATTTTTTCGCCTAAAAGAATACACGTAATTATAAAACCAGTAAAAAAACTTAGTGTACCCAATACACCAAAAAAGTGCATGGGTTTTTTACCAAACTTACTTACAAAAAATATGGTTAATAAATCTAAAAAGCCATTAACAAAACGTTCAATTCCAAATTTGGTTGTACCATATTTACGCTCGCGGTGTTGCACAATTTTTTCAGTTATTTTTACATAACCAGCCCATTTTGCAATTACCGGAATGTAGCGGTGCATCTCGTTATACACTTCTATATTTTTAACCACCTCGCTGTTGTAACTTTTTAGTCCGCAATTAAAATCATGCAGGTTATTTATACCACTCATTTTGCGGGTAGCCCAGTTAAATAGCTTGGTAGGAAGCGTTTTGGTAATAGGGTCGTAACGCTTTTTTTTCCATCCGCTAACAATGTCATAACCATCATTTACAATCATGTTGTATAGGTCAGGTATTTCATCGGGCGAGTCTTGCAAATCGGCATCCATGGTAATAACTACATTGCCCAAACATTGGTGAAAACCAACATTAAGCGCAGCGCTTTTGCCATAATTACGTCTAAATCTAATTCCTTTTATACAATTGTTTTTTGCATGCAATTGCTCAATAACAGCCCACGATTTGTCGGTGCTACCATCATCAATCATAATAACCTCGTAAGTGTATTTATTTTCGAGCATAACACGCTCAATCCAACTCACTAATTCGGGCAACGATTCTTCCTCGTTTATTAATGGAATGATTACAGAAATATCTATTGGTTGTTTCATTAATAAATTATTCAAAAATTTGAGGTTCTTTTTTAACAAATATAGCGGCTATTAAACCAAATACTAACATTTGTAACATTGTTCCCATTGCACCAAAAACTGTCATTGCAGTAGGGTTGGTAAATAATTTAGCTGCTTTTAATGAATGCTCTATCTCTTCGTCAGTTTTGCCTGCTTTTGCTAAAGCTTCTGCCTGTGTCTCCATAATTTTCACCAACATTTCGGGATTTATGTAGGTAAAAAATAAATAGGTATAAAAGCTAATAATTAATGCTGCAGGCAATGCTGTTTGTAACATAAAACCCAATGCTTTGCCATAACTTATGTTGCCTTCTAAATCTTGGTCTCTGCGGGTTTTGGCCGACATGTACAAAACATAAATGCTAACAATAATTGATATGGCTAATTGTATTATTCCTGTTGCACTCCAAGTACCATTTACTGATTGAGGATTGATAAGGTAAAATGCAAGGTTAATGGCAATAGTAGCAAAAGCTAATATTAATGCGTATTTTAAGGCTATTGGCCAACCTGATTTTGTTTCCATTTTTGGTATGTTTTTTTCAAATAAACTAAAATTTTACCTTATAACGAAAGACGATTTACATTTTAGCTTATTTTTGAAGCTAAGTATTGCCACCAAAAAGGCGTTTTCATTTAATATTTAAGCCATTACCTTGTTATGCATCAGATAGAAACGATTGAAGTGATAGACCAAATGAATAGAAAAATTAAGGTACCAGTTTTGCCCAAACGTATTATTTCATTAGTGCCCTCGCAAACGGAGTTGCTGTATGATTTAGGGCTTGATGATGAAGTGGTAGGTCAAACTTTGTTTTGTATTCATCCAGATAATATGCATCAAACCAAACCTAGAATTGGGGGTACAAAAAAGTTTAATTTTGATAAAATTGATGCTTTAAAACCTGATTTAATTATTGGCAATAAAGAAGAAAATGATAAAGCTCAAATTGAATTATTGATGGAAAAATATCCAGTGTGGATGAGCGATATTGTTACGTTTGATGATGCACTTGATATGATAAATAAAGTAGGGAAGTTAGCAGGAAAAAAAGCGCAAGCCAATTTAATTTCCAGTACTATTTCTACCTCGTTTGATGGTTTTAAAATGGACTCAAACCCAACTGAAGCACCCAAAAGTGTGTTGTATTTAATTTGGCGTAAGCCTTTTATGGCCGCAGGTTTTGGCACTTTTATTAACGAAATGATTAACCGTATTGGACTAAAAAATGCATTGCCAAATACAGATGTGCGTTACCCAGAATTAACCAACGAGAAAATTGCAGCAATAAATCCTGATTACATTTTTTTATCGAGCGAGCCTTATCCATTTGCCCAAAAACATATGGGTGAATTACAAGCCATTTGCCCAAGAAGTAAAATTATCTTGGTTGATGGAGAGGTATTTAGTTGGTATGGAAGCCGCTTGAAGCATAGTGTGCCGTATTTTAAAAATCTTTTAGATGAATTAGCCTAATAAAAAAGCTAAAGTTGCAGCATGAATTCAAATGCTAAAGCATGGTTGGCATACGCGGGTGTAGCCTTATTTTGGGGAACAACCTTTTTGGCAATGCGCATTGGCGTAAAAAGTATGCCGCCTTTTCTTATGGCAGGCGTGCGGCACTCAATAGCTGGTGTAATTATTTGCAGTTTTTTTTTAATTAAAGGACACAGCCTTCCAAACTTAGCTCAGTTTAAAATTTTTGTTGTAAATTGCATATTAATGTTGGTAATAGGCAATGGCTTAATTAGCCTAGCCGAATTACATATAACAAGTGGCTTAACGGCCTTAATTTGTGCACTTACTCCACTCATTATAATTGGTATGAATGCTATTTTTGGAGAAATTAAAGAACCTTTAAAACCAATGGCATGGGTTGGAATTGTCGCTTGTTTAATTGCCCAAGCAATTATATTTAGAGATAATATAGCCGATTTTGCTAACCCTGATTATGTAATGGGAATTGGATTTATTTTATTAGCCATTACTGGTTGGGCATTGGGTAGTATTTATAATAAAAACAAAACCACAGGCGTAAATCTTTTGTATGGAGCGGGTTTACAAATGATAAGTGGTGGCGTAATTTTATTAATATTAGGTAGCATTTTAGGCGAGTGGCAAAGGTTTACGCCAACCACAGAAGGAATTAATGCAGTAGTTTACCTGATAATTTTTGGTAGTTTTATTGGATACGGAAGTTACATGTATGTGTTAAAAGCATTACCTGCTACTATTGTAAGTACCTATGCTTACATTAACACCATTGTAGCTGTATTTTTAGGTTGGCTTTGGCTTAATGAAAAACTAAATTTAGCTGTTTTTATAGCTGTTTCGTTAACCATTTTTGGGGTATGGATGGTTAATAAAAGTTTTGTAAAAAAAGCACAGCCTTAAACTATCAGATTGTTTTAGTGCTAATGTTAATTGTTTCGAGTAACAGTATATTTAACCCAAATTAAGCATTGGAAATGCATAGTCGATTTAGAAACTGTAAATCAGTTTTATGTAAACTGCTAACATTTTCTTTGCCGAGGCTTCGGCACGGGATTTACCCAACTAAATCAAGTAGTTCGATTTTTCAAATCCTCTATAAATTAATTTGGGTTTAACTTACTAAGTATGATTTTTATTCTTGAATAAGCCACTTAAAAAAGCAAAAAATGTTTTGACCTAGTAGTTGGTTAACTAATTTGCTTAAAGGGCTTAATTACCTTTTATATGCGAGGTTTCCAAGCTGTTTCTACGCCACCTGCATCATGCACAATTTTGCGCGAAAGCATAAACAAATAATCACTTAAACGATTCAAATACCTCACTATAATATCTGGCACTTCGGTTTCTGTGGCAAGATGAACAACAATACGTTCGGCCCTGCGGCAAATACACCTAGCTACGTGGCAATGCGAAGCCACAATGTTTCCACCTGGTAAAATAAAGTTTTTAAGCATGGGTAAATTTGCATCCATCTTATCCATTTCATCTTCTAATAATGTAATGTCACTTTCGTGTACATCAGGTATTTTCATTTTTGATTTTTCAGGGTCGCTCGCTAAAACAGAACCAATAGTAAATAACCTATCCTGTATTTCATAAAGTACTTTACTGCCTTCTGGATTGTTTAAACCATCAATAATAACACCTAAGTAACTGTTTAATTCATCAACAGTTCCGTAGCTTTCTATACGAATATGAAATTTAGGAACACGCACTCCACCAATTAATGAAGTTTGTCCTTTGTCGCCTGTTTTGGTATATATTTTAAATGTCATGATATGATATAATATTTTTGTATGTACTTTAAAACTCAAAACTAATAAAACACTTTTGTAATTTGTTTATTAATCCAAGGAATGTTGCCAATTTTTACCAAAGTATTAATTAACCCAATTCTATTACCTAATAACCGCTGTAGGTAATAATGGTTTTTAAAATTGCCCCACATTTTTTTATACACACGCTCATCGTATGCTTTTAAAAAGGCTGCACTATAATTGTTAACTTGGTTACATTTAATTATTTGTTCGGCAGCAAACTTGCCACTTTCCATGGCGGTTTCAATTCCTTCGCCACTAAAAGGATCTATTAAGGATGCAGCATCACCACAAAGCATAAAACGATGGCCACTAATGTTGTGTTTTTTTGAACCTAACGGAAGTCCAAATCCTTTTACCTCATCTAAAGCAGTTGCATTTTTAAAACGTGCAGCTACTTCGGGTATGTTATTAATTATGTCGTGCAAACTCTTTTTTAAATCTACTTTTTGGTTGGCTATGGTTTCACTTAACATGCCAAAACCTACATTTGCTTGGTTATTGGTATGTGGAAAAATCCAAAAATAACCGGGTAAATATCCATCCAAAAAATACACCTCAAGTGCATTACCTTCAAGCCCGGCAATGTTGCTGTAATATTGCCTAACAGCGCCACTGTAATGTTTTCTATCAACCTTAAAGTTAGCCAGCTTTTTTGCCACAATACTATGTGCGCCATCACAACCAACTACTATTGGTGCTTGTAAAATATTGCCATCATTAAGGGTTACTTCGGCATAATCTTCCTCTATATTTATTTGTGTTACACTTACTTTTTGTAATACCGTAATATTAGGTTTTTTTATGGCATGGTTAAATAACCAATTATCAAAATCGACCCTGCGTATACAATGGCCAACTTTACTAAAATTAAAAGATAAGCTCTTAAAATTAGGACTATATAATTTAGCTTGGGTAATAGCAGTTTTGGGTGCAAAGTTTAATAAATCTGTTTCAAGAGCAGGGTCTATTTGTCGTAAAATACGTTTTGCAACAGAGCTAACTGCATCTCCACAAATTTTATCTCTCGGAAAAATATCCTTATCAAGCAAAGCAACTTTTAAACCGCTGTTTTGTAAAGCAATGGCGCAAGTAGCACCAGCAGGGCCAGCGCCTACAATTATTACGTCAAACTGTTTGTTTGTATTCAAAGTTTAATATTATTTCAAGTTATAAGTTTGCAATCATAATAAAACTTTAGCTATATCCGCCAAAATAAACATGTGTGTGTAGGTTGTATAATAATTTATGCAAGCTGTGTTTTTGGAAATTTTTATACTTCAAATAAAATTAATCAGTCTGTGGTTTAATGGCAGATAGTTTCAGTTATATTTAACAAGTCCAAAAGTCGGTAGCGTTAAAACTACCGACTTTTTATGCATTTATAAAATTCAAAATTTCATCAAACACAACCTTTGGTTTATCTGCATGTAACCAGTGGCCAGCATCTTCAACCGTAACCAACTTGTAATGCGGAAACAATTTATTTATTGCAGGTAAATCTTTTTGCTGCACATATAACGAATTGCCGCCATGTATAAAAAGTGTCTCGCCCAAAAATTGATTATTCGAATAGGTTTCTTGTAAAATATTAATGTAATCACGTTTTAACACATCAATGTTAAATTTCCATTTGTAATGTGCTTCGTCTACTCGGTCTAAACCTTTCATTATAAACTGTCGTGTGCCAAAGTCGCCTAAGTATTCGGCCATAGCTTGCTCGGCCTCTTTACGTGTTTGTGCCTTGCTTAAGTCTACATTATTTATAGCTTTAAAAACAGCATCGTGTGCACCATTTCTGTAAGGTTTTGGAGCCATATCTACCACTATTAATTTGTGTGTAAGTAAGGGGAAAGTTAAAGCAAATTGCATAGCCACTTTTCCGCCCATGCTATGTCCCATAATATTAGATTTGGTAATGTTGTGCTGTGTCATAAAATCCTTCACATCACCAACCATTAAAGGAATACTGTGCGATGAAGTATGTGGCGATTTACCATGGTTTCTTTGGTCTACAACATACACATGTAAACCATTATTTCCCCACTCGGTGGCTATGCTATGCCAGTTATCAAGCGAGCCCAAAAAGCCATGTAGTATAATTAAGTTGTTGTCTCCGCTGCCGTATTCTTTATAATTTAATTCAATCATGTTAAAATCTATTTAAGCTAATTTCTTTACTAATTTCTGTATTGTTAAGTATAAGCTGGGTCATTATTTTGCTAAAGTAAGGTGCTATTAAAACTCCTTTTGTACCTAATCCGTTAAATAAAAACATATTTGGCTCAGTAGCATGTTTACCCAAAATTGGTCTTCTGTCTTTTGTAGTTGGCCTTATTCCTACCAAGTGTTGTAGCACAGTATAATCGCCATTTATAAAAGCATCAGTTTTTTCTTTAAGCTCGTTAAAGCCAGCTTCTGTTGGGGTGGTATCATCATTATCCCATTTAAATGTAGAGCCAATTTTATAAACATCATCATACAAATTAACCGCATAAGCACCACGCTTGTATATTTTTTTGTTGTCAAGCACTGCAGTTTTAATGGTAAATACATCACCTTTATTATCAATTACGGGTATGTGTTTAAAGTAGGGGTTGTGTTTGTTTTGATAACCTTGGCAAAATATAATTGCATCAGCAGTGTATTGTTTGTAATGCCATTTGTTAGCAGTGAACGCTAATTCATCATAATTAAAATTTTCAGACAGAAAGCTTTCTTTCGATTTTAAAAACTGTTTAAATGCATCTAAAAAAACAATGGTATTTAACCAGCCGCTATTTTTTATTTCGGCAGTTCCAAATGGTGCATTTAAGCCCGTGCAAGTAGTTGTTTCGGTAATTACATAATGGCTAATTTTATCATTTATAGCACTGTAAAAATCGTTTTGTTCTTTAATGCTTGCAAAACTTAATTGTATATTTATGTTGTTTAAAAATTTAACATGAAGTAATTCTTCTAGTTCATGATAAGTCTTTAATAAATCGTCATACAAAACATCCACCATCCACGATTTTACCATACGTTTACCGCTAATGGGCGTGAACATTCCTGCTGCAATTCTTGATGATGAAGCATTGTTTTCATCATCAATAACCAATACTTTTTTATTTAGTTTAATAAGTTCATTTGCCAATAAACTTCCCGCTAAACCTTGGCCTACTATTATTTGGTTGTAATGATTCATGTTAATTTAACTGTTTTAATAATAGGTATTATTGGTTTGATTAAATAATTTGAAAGTAAAACTTCAGTTTATCCTAAAAAGAACGAATGCCGTATTTTACACAGGTTTTAATTGTGTATAGCATTGGTAGTTAGCTTAATAAATTCTCCCCTCTGTTTTTTTAATTCAACAAATCTAATTGAATAAGTTATAATCAAAAAAAAGTTAAATTTGTAGATTATGCTTCATAAAAACATTAGCGAATTATTAGAACACAACCACGGCTACGCATCAGTAATGCATTGGCATGGTATTGATGCGTTTTCGTACTTGCAATTTACATTGGATGAGGTATGTAAAATTAAAAATATTGATGGCAAAAATATGGAGTTGGCGCTGTTAAAGGTCGAGTTTAAATCTAATAATCCTGATATAGAAAAACTTAAACTTTATGCGCCATCGCGATTGTGTAATTATTTATTAAATAACCACCATCATTATGCACAGCTTATGTTGCCCGTAATTGAGCATCACATACAACAAGCACAAATTAAATTAAGTGATAGTTATCCGCAGTTACATTTATTAGCTAATATTTTCGACACATTTAAAACAGATTTTTTAAAGCATATTGCTTACGAAAACGATAAGGTTTTTCCTTATATCAAAAAACTCGAACGTTATACCATTGCTTTTAATAACTCGATGTTGGTGCAAGTAAAAGACTTTAGTATTAAAGATTTTATCATGAAACACCACCATGATGATGATGAAATGCGCAACATTAGGGTGTTGTTAAAAAATTATGCAACCGATAAACGTGATGCACTTGCCTACAAAGTATTAATGGATGAGCTAAAATCGTTTGAAATTGACTTAAAAGGTCATAGCCAAATTGAAGAAGAAATTTTAGTACCAATGGCTTATCGCATGGAGCAAAAGTTATATAAAAAGCTGGATGATTTAGTGAAGTTGAATTAGGGGGTGAGAAGTTGACGCCTATCGATTTTAGAGTTCATTTTAAATTTATTAGGCGTGTGTCTAGTTAGTGTTAGTTGGTATTATTGCAAACTAGGTTAGAAACTTTTAAAGAAACTACCTCTAAGTCGATGTTAGATGTGTCAATTTTGAATTGAGCTTTGTCATAAAGTTCAGCCTTGTGTGGCATGAATTCAGAAGCTATATATTGATCTAAACTCCGCTTTTCATTTTGTCTATTCAATATCAGATTGTATAGTATTTCTCGGTCACCTGTTAGCGAAATTATTGCGTATTTTAAATAAGTTTCAACACAGCCAGGCCAATCAAAAGAGCCGGCACCAACATCTATTAAGATAGTATTATTATGATTCTGAGATTTTAGTTTTTCAATCGCTTCAATTGATCTTTCAAAGAATGCTTTGTTTCCTATTCGGGAAAAGTACTTTGATATACTGGGTTCTTTGTCGTCAACTTTGATTATGGAGTCTAGCGTAAATTTTAGAAGTTTGTCACTAGGAATTAAATTGTTGATTGCTGATGTTTTACCAACACCACTTGGCCCTATGATTAAAAAAAGCTTATTCATTTTATGTTTGTGTTTAAAATCAGCGTGTGAAAAACATCTTCACACCCTAAATGGTAAAACTATAAAATTTGTGGAAGAAACAAGGCGTAAGAATCTTATGAGCTAAAAGCGCCATAGAGGGTCAGTTAAATTTTAAAAAATGGAATTGTGTTGTTTTAGCGCTCGGTTGACATAGTTAATATATTTTGTATATTTGTCAACCATACTAAACATTATGAAAGAAATAGTTTCACAAAAAATTAAAAATGCTAGGGCATTAAAAGGGTTTTCACAGCAAGAATTGGCAGATTTGATTGGAGTTTCGAAACAAATGATAAGCAAATATGAAAAAGGTGAATCTATTCCGTCTAGTTCTAATCTTTTAAAGTTAGGTAAATCATTAAAGGTTAAAATAGATTACTTTTTTAAGCCTAGCAAGATAGAATTGGGTGTTATGAATTTTAGAAAAAAGAGTACTTTTTCAAATAAAAAGCAAGAATCTTTAGAGCAAAGAATTAAACTAAGTCTTGAAAATTATCTTGAGATAGAGGAATTATTACAAATTGATTATTCTTTTTTAAATATTATAGGAAACGAAAAGGTTGAAAAAATTGAAGATATTGAAAGAATTGTTTTTTTGTTGAGGACTAATTGGAAAATAGGATTGGATCCAATTCATAATATTATTCAGTTGTTGGAAGATAAAGAAATCAAGGTTGTCGAATTATTTGATGTTGATGAAACTTTTGATGGGGTTGCAACTTTTGTAAATGACAAATTCCCTGTTATAGTTGTAAATGGTAACTTTTCTGTTGAGAGAAAGCGATTTACCCTTTTACATGAACTAGGTCATTTATTATTAAATCTTCCAGATTGTAATATTAAAGATGAAGAAAACTATTGTAACAAATTTGCAGCAGAATTTTTATTTCCCAAAAATTTAGTAATTAAAGAGTTTGGAGTAAAAAGAGATTTAATTTCATTAAATGAATTAATTGAAGTTCAGAAGAAATATGGAGTAAGCGTTCAGGCAATTATTCATAGGCTTGTTGATGCTGGTATTTTTACTGAAAACAGAAAAATGGAGTTCTACAAGAAAATAAATTTTAATGCTAGCTTAAAAAGAGAAGTGAATTTGGAGCGGTTTCAAACTCCCGAAAAATCAAATAGATTTGAGCAGCTTGTTTACAGGGCATTATCTCAAGAGGTTATATCAATTAGCAAAGCTTCTGCTCTATTAAATCAGGATATAAATTTATTAATAGAGAATTCATTACTGTAGTTTCTAATGAGAATAATTATTAATGATGCCAATATATTAATTGATTTGGTTCAATTAGATTTGATGAGTGAATTCATTAAATTGGAGATGGAGTTAAAGACAACGGATTTTGTTTGTGAAGAACTAAACGAGGAACAAAAGATTGTTATAACAGATTTTATTAATTCAGGCGACATTGAATTAATTGTAACTGAAGATGATGAAGATTACAATAGGATAGTAGATATCTTAGAAAATAGTTCAGGGCTTAGTTTTGAGGATTGTTCAGTATGGTATTATGCTGAAAAGTTGGAAGGAATTTTGCTTTCTGGAGATGGAAGATTGAGAAAACAAGCCATAGCTAACGGAATTATAGTACGTGGGATTTTATACATATTTGATCAATTATTATTGGCTAATTTAATTACGTTTGAATTAGCAATTGAAAAATTGGAACAACTGTATGAAAATAATACTCGGTTGCCAATTGCTTCAAAAAATGAACGAATTTTAAGTTGGACGGTCAAAGAGCATGTTAAATAACCTTTTGCACCTTCACAATATGGTCGGTATTTTTACCCACAAAACTATCTTTAGTACATAAATTGAAAATCAGCAATGCTAAACTCGCCTTTTGCAAATGTGCAGTATAAGCCGTTTTTCTATCAGTCATAGTTTTTACATACAAGTCGCAAGTCTAAAGTCGTTGAAATCCGGTTGGTAAATTGATTTCACTTAATTTTAAAAAAACGAAATCATTTGGGGGGGGAGGGAGTTTTTGTGTTTTATGGATAATTAAATTTTTACTGCACTAAATAAACCTTGTGTACTGGCAAATACAAGTGCATTGATGATAAACTCCAAAAAATTTTGGGAATAGCTACACTAAACCAATTAGAAGTGTTAACTTTAGTTTAATTCTCAATTTTTCGGCTTAAACTTGCGGTAGTGAACTATCAACAAACATTAGATTATTTATTCAGCCAATTGCCCATGTTTACCCGTATTGGTGCGGCTGCTTATAAAAACAACTTAACAAATACCATAGCGTTATGTAAGTTGTTAAAATATCCTCAAAGCCAATTCGAGTCTATTCATATTGCAGGCACAAATGGCAAAGGTTCTACAGCGCACATGTTGGCAAGTGTGTTACAAGAAGCCGAGTTTAAAGTTGGCTTATATACATCGCCTCATTTAAAAGATTTTAGGGAACGAATTAAAATAAATGGACAGCCAATACCAGAGCAGTTTGTGGTTGATTTTGTAGAACAGTACAAAGCCGATTTTGATGAAATAAAACCATCATTTTTTGAATGGACTGTGGCTTTGTGCTTTCATTATTTTGCATTAGAAAAAGTTGATGTTGCTATCATAGAAACAGGGTTAGGTGGCAGATTAGACTCTACCAATGTGATAACTCCCGAGTTAAGTGTAATAACCAATATTGGATGGGATCACATGGACTTATTGGGTGATACCTTACAAAAAATTGCGGCCGAAAAAGCTGGAATTATTAAAGGTGGAGTGCCCGTTGTAATAGGAGAGTATCAACCAGAAACTTGGCCTATTTTTGAGTATGCTGCTGATGTAAAAGAAAGTCCAATTGTATTAGCATCCGAAACGGTAGAGTTAAAAAACATCAACCAAAATAACGATTTTTTAGCTGCCGATATTTGGTACAACGACAAGCCCTTTTTAAGGCAATTAAAATGCGATTTAACTGGCGATTACCAAATTAATAATATAAAAACGGCAATCACAGCAATTGTTGAGTTAAAGGAAATTGGCTTCGAAATTCCATACGAAGCTATTATGCTTGGCATGGGTAAAGTTATTGAGAATACTGGATTGATGGGACGCTGGCAAGTGTTACAACAACAACCATTAATGGTAGCCGATACAGGTCATAATGTTAATGGTATTGAATATGTTTTGGCTCAAATTAAAAATCAAACATTTGATAAATTACATTTTGTAATAGGTATGGTAAGCGATAAGGATATTACTAAAGTGCTAAGCATGTTACCACAAGAGGCCACTTATTATTTTACCAATGCCAATATTCCAAGAGCTATGCCTGCTGCGCAACTCGCAACCGAGGCTGCTGTGTATCATTTAACTGGCAAGGTATATGCAACTGTTAAGGAAGCTAAGCAAGCAGCTTTAAAACAAGCATCAATTACTGATATGATTTTTATTGGTGGAAGTACTTTTATTGTTGCCGAAGCATTGTAACTTTACCAACTTAATTATTCTACAAAAATGAAGAACCTAATTTTAATATTTACCTTGTTTTTTGGTACAGCATTATTTGCTCAAAATGATAGTATAAATCCAGAGCGAGTAACTTATGAGTTTTATAAAGCAAAAACCATCATACATATTAATAATGAAGGCAGTGTTTATCCTGAAATTAAAGAAGGTAATATGGTGGTTTTTCAATACAATAAGCATCATGCCGAAAACCCAATGGTATCTGATGATGAATTGCATGAAAGTGTTTTGTTTGAAGTGGATTCTACTTGGAAAAGTTTTGTGTTTAAAAAGAAAATGGCATTGAGCAAAGCAACCTATCAATTGGGTTGTTTTTGTATTGGGCGTGGTTATCATATTATTGATGGAGGTACCATACGCGGAAAAAAATTAGCCAATGGTAACTATTACATAACAGCCGATGTTTACATTAAATTTGAAACAGGCGTAAAAAAGAAAATTAAATTTAAAGGCGAATTTAAACCCGTAAATGCAGGTTAATATATTTACTGATGGAGCTGCTAGAGGTAATCCAGGACCTGGTGGTTATGGAGCGGTTTTAATTGCTGGCCAGCATTATAAAGAGCTTTCGGGTGGTTACAGAAAAACAACCAATAACCGCATGGAGTTGTTGGCTGTGATAAAAGCATTAGAAGCCATGAAACTTGATGGGGTAAAAATTACCATTTACACAGACAGCAAATATGTGTGTGATTCTGTAACCAAAGGTTGGGTTTTTAACTGGCACAGAACAGGTTTTAAGGGTAAAAAAAACGCTGATTTATGGATGCAGTTTTTACGTTTGTATCCTAAAAATAAAATTACTTTTACTTGGGTTAAGGGCCATGCAGGACATAAAGAAAACGAAAGATGTGATGTTTTAGCAACACAAGCCGCTGATAATAATAGTGCATTATTAATTGATGAAGGCTTTGAAAGTGGCTTGTTTAATGACAATCTAAATCCCTCAAATAGCTTATTTAACTAGGGTTTAAGTAGTATAGATTAATTGTAATCTTTTTGTCTGATTACTAAATTAAATAAATTTTAAGAAAAATTTTCTTGCGTTACTGATAATTGTCAGTATATTTACATTATCAAAATAAACCAACTCAGCAAAATATAAAGCTATAGAAAACACTCTACACTAATTATAAAGTACCATTCAATTATTATTAACCCTAATTTTTTAGGCCATGAAAAACGTACAACAGATTAGTGACCAAGAGTTGGTTCACGATTACATTAAGGGAAATGAAGCTTGCCTTGGGCATCTTTTCAAACGCCATCAGCGCAGTATTTTTAGTGCCATTTATTTATTGGTTAAAAACAGAGCATTGGCCGAAGATATTTTTCAAGAAACTTTTATTAAAATTATTCATACGCTTAGGCAAGGTAATTATAACGAAGAAGGAAAATTTGGTCCTTGGGCGGTGCGCATTGGTCGTAACCTCACTATTGATTACATACGTAAACAAAAACGTAATGTAACCATTACCGATACTGATGGCAATGATATTTTAAGCTATATCCAAATTGCTGAAGAAAGCCGCGAGGATAAATTAATACAATACCAAACCGAACAAAATATTAAAGAGTTGGTTAAGCGTTTGCCAGATGAGCAACGTGAGGTTTTAATTATGCGTCATTGGGGCGATATGAGCTTTAAAGAAATAGCAGATAAAACAGGTGTAAGTATTAATACTGCTTTGGGCAGAATGCGTTATGCGTTAAGCAACTTACGCAAAATGATGGAAAACCAAACAGTTAAAATGTAGTAAGCTGTATTCTAGTTGTTTGTGTTTTGTTGGATTTATTTTACAATAAATCCTTTTAGGCTGCGTTTTATTATCAAACATTAATAAAAATAAGGCCTATGCCATCAAAATCTACACCTAACCAATTACTAGCTTTACTTTACAACGAACTTACACCCACTGCTAAAAACAGTATTTTGTCTCTGTTAAAAAATGATGTTGCACTGCAACAAGATTTAAATGATTACTCAGAAACAATTAGCTTTTTAGATAAAGCAGAGCTTGATGCTGATCCTACTTCCATAGCAATAATTATGGAGTATTCGGCAAAATCAAAAGAATTAGAACATGCTTAGTTGTTAAAAAATTATTTGTTGTTTACACAAATTAAAACACCTTGTATACCTTGTATGCAGGGTGTTTTGTTTTAGAGTGGTGTTATACCGAAAGCACATTCACAATTGTCTAATTTCGGTTCGGATCTTATTGAACTATTTCTGCATTACAATTGGTATTAATTGTAATTCATGTCAAATTTTTTTTAAAAGACATTTGGTTTTGCCGTATAAATATTTTTATTTTGTACGTAATAAATAAACATACTGATGGATACCAAGATAACCCTTAGTTTTGATGCAGAAATAATTGATAAAGCAAAAAAATTTGCCGATAAACACGATATGAGTTTATCGCGTTTAACAGAGTACATCTATCAGCAGCTTACTGTTAAAAATTATACTTCACTCGAAGATTTACCCATTAGTGATTGGGTTAATACAGTTGCCGAAGGAGCCGTTGAATACAAACGCAAAAAAACACCTCGCTCAGAAATGAAGTCGGAGTATTACAATTCGCGTAAAAAATAATGAGGCTATTTTTAGATGCCAATATTTTGGTAGCAGTACTTAATAAAGAAATGCCCGTTTATAATTATGCTGCACGTATTTTAAGTTTATCAACTCATCCTCGTTTTACCTTATACACCTCGCCAATTGCATTGGCCATTGCATTTTATTTTGCACAAAAAAAGTGCGGTGCGGTAATGGCCAAAAGTAAAATTCAATTATTAAGTAATTATATCGAGATTGCAGAATCTAACAAACAATGTGTAATTAATACCTTTGCAAATAAACGTATTTCGGATTTTGAAGATGGTTTGCAATATTATGCTGCGGAAAATATTGGGTGTGATGTAATAATTACAGAAGATACTGCTGATTTTTCGTTTAGTAGTATTGAAGTGCACAATAGCCTAGAATTTTTAAGTAAATACCTCAAAAATATTCAATCTAAGTAGTTTTGGTTTGATTTAATTTTAAGCAATTTCTACCATATTCAATCCTTATTTTATTACATTAATTGTTTAAGGAAATACAAGAGTATTTTGTTTCTTTGTTGTGCAATGAGATTTCTTTTAATTCTATTATTTTCAATTCCGTTTATAGCACATAACCGTGTTTTATTAAACCAACAAAAAGCACAAAACGATAAACCTACCATTAGTTTTACTTTTGATGATGGCAAAACCAGCGATTTAGGTGGTTATAAACTAGCCGATTGGCATGGAAGAATTTTAAAAACATTAGACAAGCATCATATAAAAGCGATAATGTTTGTTTCTGGCCATAATAAAAAATCAGTTAACGGAAAGTATGTTTTATCTACTTGGAATAATGCTGGACATTTTTTGGCAAACCACACGCTAAATCATCCAAATTTTAATAAAGATGAAGTTACCTTGGCGCAATATCAAAATGAATTATTAACCAACGAATTGGTAATTAAACAATACAGTAACTTTATAAAATTATTTAGATACCCATATTTAAAAGAGGGCAATACTCCTGAAAAAGTTAATGGATTTAGAACATTTTTAATACAGCATGGTTACAAAGTAGGTGCGGTTACTATTGATAATTCTGATTGGTACATTGATTGGCGTTTACGAAATAGATTAACAGAAAACCCCCAGGCAGATATTGCGGAATTTAAAAAATATTACATCAACCATTTATATGAGAAGGCTGTTTTTTATGATTCAATTTCGTTTGTTTTAACTGGCCGACACATAAATCACTCTTTATTGTTGCACCATAATTTGGTAGCAGGTTTGTTTTTAGATGATGTAATTATGCATTTTAAAGCCAATGGATGGCAAGTGGTTGATGCTAATACTGCTTATAACGACCCAATTTATAATACCGTTACAACTACTGTTCCTGCTGGCGAAAGCTTAACTTGGTCTATGGCCAAACAGTCTGGTAAGTTTGAAGAGTTATTAAGATATCCGGCCGAAGGTGACCAATACGAAAAAGAAAAAATGGATTTGTTGGGACTATAACCTCTCCTAAATCAAACCCATAAAATTTTAATTTATTCAATCAATTTATTTGCATATTTGTTATCATTTAAGTGCACATCAAACCAAAACATATAACAGCAACTTTAACATTAGCAGCATTGTTGTTAATAAGCTTTTTTAATTTGTTTTGTGGCGATACATCTAAAAGAGAATCAACCCAAACTGACGAAACATACCTTAACCATAACGATACGGTTAAATATGTAGGCATGGAAACTTGCCGCAGTTGCCATAACGATATCTATAAAACCTTTATTGAAACAGGTATGGGGCAATCGTTTAATGTGGCTAGCGCACAAAAATCTGTTGCTAAGTTTGTTAAACATCAATTGGTGCATGATAAGTTTAACAACCTAAGTTATTATCCCTATTTTTTAAATGATACCATGTACATTATGGAGTTTAGGCTTGATGGAAAAGATACTATTCATAAACGTATAGAAAGGGTTGATTACATAGTTGGAAGCGGTCAACACACCAATTCGCACATGATGCAGGTTAATGGTTTTGTTTATCAACTACCCTTAACTTGGTATGCACAAAAAGGCAAGTGGGATTTACCTCCAGGATTTGAAAATGGACAAAATGTACGATTTAATAGAGCAATTGGATTAGAGTGTATGAGTTGCCATAATGCAATGCCAACCATTGCAGAAAACAGTACTAATAAATTTATTACCATACCAAAAGGAATTGATTGCGAAAGATGCCACGGACCAGGAGAACTGCATGTAAAAGAAAAACTTGCAGGCCATTTTGTTGATACCGCTACCCAAATTGACTACACAATTGTAAACCCTAAAAAACTTTCGTGGGATTTGCAGATTGATGTTTGTCAACGCTGCCATTTACAAGGTAATGCAGTATTAAAAAACGATAAAAACTTTACAGATTTTAGGCCAGGTAAAAAACTTGGCGATTATATTGATGTATACATGCCCAAATATAAAGGTGGCGAAGATGAATTTATAATGGCCTCGCATGCGCAACGTTTACAAATGAGTAAGTGTTACATTAGTGGTGGTGGGCAACATACCAATAAATTAACTTGTATTAGCTGTCATAATCCACATGTAAGTGTTAAGGTTACCGGCAAACAAGTGTTTAATAACAGTTGTAACTCTTGCCACAGTGTGCAACAAAAAAACTATTGTACCGAAAAACCAGCTAAGCTTATTGCGGCAAACAATAATTGTGTAGGTTGCCACATGCCTAAGTCTGGTACAATTGATATTCCGCATGTAACAGTAACCGACCATTGGATAAAAATACCAGCAACGGTTAAATCTAAACAAGATATAAAAGAGTTTGTAGGAATATACTGTATCAATAATAAACAAAGCGATACCGAAACAAAAGGTAAGGCATATATTACTTATTTTGAAAAATTTAGTGGTGAAAAATCTTCATTAGATAGTGCTGAAAAATACCTAAATCTTAATAAAAATACTCCTAGCAATGCCGATGCTTTAATTCATTTGTGGTATGTAAAAAAGGATTATGCTAGCATACTTAAATCTGCTGCAACTTTAAATCCTGCACAACAAACAAACCCTTGGCTTTGTTACCGCATTGGAAGGGCTTATGTAAATAATAATAATTTAAATTTAGCCGAAGCTTGGTATAAAAAAGCAGTAGAACTTGCAAGCGAAAACTTAGATTTTTTAAATGCTTTAGGTGCATTGTATGTTCAATTAAATAATGATGAAAAGGCCATTAATATTTTAGAAAGTAGCTTAGCTAAAAACCCTAAACAAGCCGAACCATATACCAACTTAGGTTTTGTATTTGCAAGGCAACAAGCTTATCAAAAAGCATTGGATTATTATGATAAAGCTTTAGCACTTAACCCAGATTTTGAACAAGCATTACTTAATAAAGCGGGAGTTTTAAATGCCACAGGACAAAAGCTTGCTTGTAAAAAAATATTACAACAAATTATTAAGTTAAATCCCAATAACTTAATGGTAAAACAACTGCTGCTTGAACTTTAGCCAAACATCAACCAAAATTATTATGTTCGCAATCATATTATGAGTTCGGCCAAAAAGGGTAAATCAAAAAAAAACAGAACAGTTTTGTATATCGTGTTATCAGTAATGTTACTGTTAACTATTACTGCTGCCATTAAAATTTACGAAGATGTATTTGCTGGAAATATCAATTTAGAAGAAAATAAAAAGGACTATATTTTTGTATACACCAATAAATCATTTGCCGAAAATGCAGCCGTCATTAATGCAACTGGTTTATTAAACAATACGAATTCTTTTGAACGATTGGCGAATTTAACGGGATATGCAGATTTAATAAAACCTGGCCGCTACGAGGTAGCTAAAGGCCTAAATAATTTAGCATTGTTGCGCATAATGGTAAGTGGAAAACAAACACCATTAGATGTTACGTTTAAATATGCACAACGCAAGCAAGATTTAGTTTCATTCTGGGCTTCGAAACTTGAGATTGACAGTAATGAAATGTTGAACCTGTTAAACGACTCAGCCTATTGTGGTAGTTTAGGGTTTGATACTGAAAATATTGTTTCGTTATTTATTCCTAATACCTATAATTTTTATTGGAACACATCTGCCCAAAAATTAATTAAGAGAATGGAGCAAGAATATGTTTCTTTTTGGGATGCAAATAGAACGGAAAAATTATCAAGATTAAAACTTACAAAAAGGGAAGTAAGTGTGCTGGCATCTATTGTGCAAAAAGAAACATACCAAAAAGACGAAATGCCGTTGGTAGCTGGTGCATACCTAAATAGAATAAAAATTGGTATGCCATTACAAGCCGACCCAACTATTATTTTTGCTTTAAATAACAATAATATTAAACGAGTAACTGGCGAAATGTTAAAGACAGAATCGCCTTACAATACTTATAAATACAGAGGTTTGCCGCCAGGGCCTATTTGTGTGCCAAGTAAGGTTAGTATTGATGCAGTTTTAAATTTCACAAGTCATAATTATATTTACTTTTGTGCTAAGGAAGATTTTAGTGGTTATCATAATTTTGCTGCTAATTTTGCCCAGCATCAAATTAATGCACGCAAATATCAACGCGAACTAAACAAAAGAGGGGTAAGGTAATTTGGTATAATACTTTTATTAATTTTAGCACTGTTAATTAAAATTTAAATTGAAAAGACACATCGCATTTTTTTTAAGGTACATTGGTTTTTGGATGATCACTTTCGCCATTATGCGATTTTTGTTCATCATGTATAATGGTAAAATTGCATCTACCATGCCTTTTAAAGAGCTTAGTATGTCATTTATTTATGGCTTAAAACTCGATTTATCTACAACAGGATATTTATGTGTTATCCCATTTTTTTTATGGCTGTTAGCACAATACTTCCCAGCAAAATGGCTCGATTTTGCATTGTCGTTTTATAACGTAATTGTTATTTTAATAGTTTGTTTACTTACATTTATTGATGCACAATTATATGAATTTTGGGGACAGAAATTAAATGCTTATGCATCTTCATTTGCTAAGTTTCCAAAAGAAATGTTTAGCTTTAGTAGTGGCATATCTTGGGGTAAACTGGTTTTTTTTATAATTGTTTTTTCGTTTTTGGTTAAAATTATTTACGATAACTTGCCGCTTAGGTTTAAACATTTAAACGCTCAGGTTAAGGGTTGGGTTGCTCCAATAATGTTTTTAATTGCAGGTGCTTTAACGTTTTTAATGATACGTGGAAACATTGGCATGTCGCCCATTAATCAAAGTTTTGCATACTATAGCGATAAACCTTTTTTAAACCATTGCGCTGTAAATACTACTTGGAATTTTATTGCTTCGCTAACAGATAATACAGAGGATGAGAAAAGAAATCCTTACAGTTTTATGCCAAATGCTGAAGCAGAAAAAGTAGTTGAAAACCTTTTTTCTCCAAATAACAATCAGGGTTCATTTAAGTTATCAAACCAAACAACCCCCGATATTTTAATTATAATTTTGGAGGGCTGGACTGCAGATGTTGTGGGTTTTACAGGGGGTGATGCTAATGTTTCCCCAAATTTAAATGCATTAGCAAAACAAGGATTAACCTATGTTAATTTTTATGCAAATGGAAATAGAACCGATAAAGGGTTGGCATCAATAATTAGTGCTCAACCATCTTTGGCAAAAAGTTCGATAATTAATAAATTACAAAAATTCAGCAACTTACCCGCACTGCCATTGGCTTTAGCTCCGCTTGGTTATTCTAGTAAATTTGTATATGGTGGCGAGGCAGAGTTTGCAAATATGAAAGCTTATTGGATAAATAGTGGCTATAAAAGTATTGTAGACATACATCAATTTGATAAAGCAATAATGCCCGAAAGTTGGGGTGTGCAAGATGATGAGTTGTACAGTAAATTATTGGTTGAGTTTGAAAAAACAACATCACCAAGATTTGTCACTGCTTTAACCTTAAGTAGCCACGAGCCTTATAAAGTGCCGCACACAAGCCAATTTACTGGAACCACTCAAGGCGAGTTGTACAAAAACTCCGTTCATTTTGCCGATAAATGTTTAGGGGATTTTATGGCAAAAGCAAAACAACAACCTTGGTACAACAACACATTGATTTTTATTTTACCCGACCACGCACATCAAGAACCTTTAAACAGATTGCCTTATGAACCTGCGCGTTTTCACATACCTTTATTAATTACTGGTGGTGCTTTAAATAATGCGCTTGTAGGTAAACAAGTTGATAAAATTGGTCAACAAACAGATTTAGCGCCAAGTATTTTAGCTCAATTAGGTGTTAAAAATAATCCATTTAACTGGGGCGCTAATTTGTTTAATACCAAAGCGGATGGTGTTGCATCATACACCTTTGATGATGGCATTGGTTTAATTACCCAAAATGGATATGTTGTTTTTGATCAACAATCAAAAAGAACTATTATGTTTAGCGGAACTGATAGTTTAAAAATGGTGGAGCAAGCAAGGGCATATCAACAAACTTATTACAACGAATATCTAGCACGATGAGTTTAAACAATACTAAATTGTTGCCTTTAAAAAACAAGGAGTTTAAACTGTTTTTAACAACACGAGCTTGCTTAACAATTGCTTTACAAATGCAGGCTGTAATTGCAGGTTGGCATATTTATAAGCTTACTGGTGATCCATTATCTCTTGGATTAATAGGACTTGCAGAAGCAATTCCTGCAATTAGTATTGCTTTATATGCAGGACATATTGCAGATATTAGCAGCAAGCGAAAAATATTGGTAAATAGTTTATTGGTATTGTTGTTTTGTTCGGTTGGATTAACTGCGGTTAGTAGCGATTTGTTTGTATTTGGATTTTCTGAAAGATGGAGTGTAAATGCCATGTATTTGTTTATTTTTATTAGCGGTTTTGCTCGCGGATTTTATGCTCCAGCCGGATTTAGTTTTATCGTTCAGTTGGTAGAAAAACAACAGTTGGTAACAGCATCAACCATAAACAGTAGCGTTTGGCAAATGGCCGCAATTGTTGGCCCGGCATTGGGTGGCGCGTTATATGCATTTGTGGGTATTACCTATACTTTTTTTGTGGTATTATTTTTCTCGTTAATTGCATTAACAGCATTACTCAACATCAAACCAAAACCTATTGCCAGTAAAATGGGGGCTGAAAGTATTGGCTTTAGGTTAAAAGAAGGACTTAGGTTTGTATTTAATAATAAGGTGGTTTTAAGTGCCATTAGCCTCGATTTATTTGCGGTATTATTTGGTGGTGCGGTAGCATTATTACCTGTTTTTGCTAAAGAAATTTTAGCTGTTGGTCCGCAAGGTTTAGGCTTATTACGTGCAGCACCATCGCTTGGTGCAAGCATTACCATGATTTGGTTATCTATGCGTTCACCAATTCAAAAACCT
>JAUCCO010000030.1:0-28072 GCA_034676125.1 Bacteroidia bacterium | reverse complement strand
AAGTTCGAAAATCTTTTCAATTCTTATTTTGACAATAAGTTATCTCTACCTGCCATTTTTCCCAAAATGGATGGAAATATTCAACTTGAATGGAAAAAAGACACTAAGAATATCATAGTGGATATAAACCTATCTTCTTTATTAGGAGGTTTTTTCTACTATAATGACGCTAATGATTTTGACGAAAAAGAAGAACAAATAGATTTAGTTGATAAAGATGGTTGGAATACATTAAACAACCTAATTGAAATGCATATTTAATGGAAGAAAAATCTTTATTGCATAGGCAAATACATCCATCCTTTGTTGTAAACAATATAGTTTCAAATCAAGCTTTTTTTGAAAATGGTTTAATTGTTTCATCAGGGGCGTTTAATCCTACTCAAAAAGATGAAAATAAGTTATCTGTTTATAATGGAGAAAAATTTAGTGCCAAAGATTCATATGAACATTACACATCAGCTTATACATCTTATGGAGTACTGTCTGTAACTGTTGAAGAAGTAAAATCTATAGCTCCACTATCTCTTACAGAAGATAATATTCCTTTTAACGGACACTGCTATGTTGACTTTGGTTCTGTTTCAAGTAAAAATCAAAGGGCTAAACAGGCTGGTAAACTTCGAGATAAGGCTGTAGCAAGGAATTGGACATACAAGCCAGAACAATAACACCTCCGGTAATACATAAAATAAATAGACACTTGAAACTCTAGGAGTGTGTTTTAAAATCGGATTCAGGTTACATCTTTTACCGTTTATTACACCAATTTATTCCCTTAATTACTTACTTTCGCCACCCTTTCAAAAATCAAAGTAAATATTGATACTTTGATGTTGCTAATTTTTAAATGATGATATGGTAAAGTATTTTAATTTGTTTGATTTAAATCAAAAAGTTAACTATAAAACAGAGATTTTATCGGGCTTAACAGTTGCTTTAGCCTTGGTTCCAGAAGCCATTGCTTTTGCCTTTATTGCTGGTTTGTCGCCTTTGGTGGGTTTATATGCCGCATTTTCTATGGGATTAATTACTGCTATTTTTGGTGGTAGGCCAGGTATGATATCTGGTGCAACTGGTGCAGTAGCTGTGGTGATTGTAGCATTAGCAAAAACACATGGTGTGGAGTATATTTTTGCTACGGTAATTTTAGCCGGTTTGCTTCAAATGGGTTTTGGCTTTTTACGTTTAGGAAAGTTTATTAGGCTAGTGCCACAACCTGTAATGTATGGTTTTGTAAATGGTTTGGCTATTGTTATTTTTATGTCGCAAATACCGCAATTTAAAGCAGTAGGAACTGATAATTGGTTGCAAGGTTCGGCCTTATGGATGATGATTGGTTTGGTAGCTTTAACAATGGCAATTATATGGGGATTGCCCAAAATTACAAAAGTTATTCCTGCTCCATTAGCGGCTATTTTAGTGGTATTTGGTGTAGTTGCATTATTTGGAATTGATACCACAACTGTTGGAGATATTGCATCTATAAAAGGTGGATTTCCTCCTTTTCATATTCCTAATTTACCTGTTGATTTTGCTACCTTACAAATCATATTTCCGTATGCAATTATTGTAGCAGGTGTTGGGTTGATAGAAAGTTTATTAACCTTAAATTTGGTTGACGAAATTACAGAAACTAAAGGGAGAAGTAATAAGGAAGCAGTTGCACAAGGTTTGGCAAATTTTGTGACAGGATTTTTTTCGGGTATGGGTGGTTGTGCTATGATTGGCCAAAGTTTAATTAATATTTCAAATGGTGCACGAGCAAGGCTTTCTGGAATTGTAGCTGCTGTAATGTTATTGGTTTTTGTGATGTTTGGCAGTAGTTTAATTGAAAAAATGCCAATGGCCGCATTAACTGGTTTAATGATAATGGTATCAATTGGAACCTTTGAATGGATAACCGTGAGAATGGTAAACAAGATGCCCAAACACGATATTTTTGTGGGTATTGTGGTAATTGCCGTTACGGTTTTTTTACACAATTTGGCTTTGGCAGTATTAATTGGTGTAATTATTTCGGCCTTAACTTTTGCATGGGAAAGTGCCAAACGTATTAGGGCCAGAAAATACATTGATGAAAATGGTACCAAACATTACGAAATTTTTGGACCGCTGTTTTTTGGTTCAACTACTGCATTTACAGAAAAATTTGATATTACAAACGACCCCAAAGAAATTATCATTGATTTTAAAGAAAGTAAAATTGTAGATATGAGTGCTATTGAATGTGTAAACAAACTTACTGAACGTTATTTAAAAGTTGGTAAAACGGTGCATTTACGCCATTTAAGTACCGATTGCCGCACATTATTACAAAACGCTGAAAAGGTAATTGAGGTTAATATTATGGAAGATCCAACCTATAAAGTGGTAGTTGATTAATGCTTTTTTTAGGGATGATTATTAAAAAAAATCTTATTGCTCTTTCCAATAATAACTATCAGGGTAAATTCTTTTACCAAAAATAGCGGTGCCAACCCTCACAATAGTTGCACCTTCTTCAATAGCTGTTTCTAAATCTCCGCTCATACCCATTGATAGTTCTTTCATCTCAACCCGAGCTATATTTTGTGCAATTACATTTTGTTGTATTTGCTTAAGTAGTATAAAACATTTGCGTACTTCTTCCACTTCGGCACTAAACAATCCAATGGTCATTAAACCCTTTATTTTTATGGTTTCAAATTGGGCAATTTGTTTTATTAAATCTATTGCATCATCAGGATGTACACCAAATTTGCTTTCTTCGTTTGATGTATTTACTTGTATCAATACATCAATGGTTTTGTTTTCAAGCAACAAACGTTGATGCAGTTTTTCTGCTAAATCCAAACGATCTATCGATTGAATACAAGTTACATTGTACTTGAGTATTTCTTTAATTTTATTGGTTTGTAAGTGGCCTATAAAATGATTTTCGTGTGGTGTAGATTGCAGCTCTTCAAATTTCTCTTTTAACTCTTGTATTTTATTTTCGCCAATTAATGTTTGGCCAGTTGCTAAAGCAATTTTTATTCGGTTAGCAGTAACTGTTTTGGTAGCCATCAGTAACCGCACTTCGTTAGGGTTTCTATTGCTATTAATGCATGCAGTTTCTATTCTTTTAACAATATCATTTAGGTTTAATAAAATCTCGTCTGTCATAAAACTAAAATGAGTTCATGTACTCGTTCATAAGTTTATTTAATAATAATTATTGATTTTGATTGTTTTGCTCAACCCAAAGTAACCTAGATGTATCGTAGCCTGCTTGTTCAGCAATTTTAAGGTAGTTGTTTTTTACTTCCATCGGAATGCTTTTTTCGCGCGATAAAATCCAAAGGTAATCAAGACTTGCACCAGCAACCAAAGCATATTTATAATCGGCATCAATAGCAATTACATTGTAACCACTATAAAACGGTCCAAAAAATGAAACCTTAAGCATTGCTGTGTTTTCTTGGTCGGCAAATTTGGCTTTTCCTATGGCTTGTTTCCATTTGCCAGTTTTGGTATTGTAACCTTTGTTGGTAACCTTTACCATGCCATTTGGTTTTAGTGCGTAATTGGCGGTAGTGTTGTTTAAATCTTTTTCAAATTTAAAATCTATCCTTGCTATTTCGTACCAAGTGCCCAGGTATTTTTCTAGGTTAAATGGTTTAATGGCTACCGCTTTTGGTGGTATGGTTGCGCAAGCGTATAACCCAAAAGATAGGCCTACTAATATTGTTTTAAGTGTATTATTCATAATTAATTGGTTTAATAAATGGTATTTGAACACATCATGCAAATTACTATTGCATACTTATTAAACAAAACGATGCGTATTTATGTTTTACATCAAGTACCAACTTTATCAATAGGTCTAAATCGTAATCCGCTCCAAGTTTCATTAATAGCTATTGCTGCAACTGCGGTAATACTAAACTCTTCAGCAACTACTTTAATAATATCTCGGTTAATATCGGTTTTTATGTTTGATGTACCTTTTGGATAAGCAAACCAAAATACACTATCCGTTTCAATTTGTTTGAGTTGATGCTTTAAAAAATCAATCAATTCCGTTTTGTTATTGATAAAGACAAGTGTATTTGCACTTTTTATTTTTGGGTTGAAATTGCTTTTAAATCCCAATTCAATAAATTGATTTTTTAATAATAGAGGTGCATTAATTACAACTGCCGTATCTTTAAATTTAAACTTTTTTATAATGTCTTTCATTAAAAATCATAACTAACAGTAAAGGTATCTACTTTAGGAATTACAAAAACTGCTTCAATGGCAGTTTTATTGTCAAGGTTTATATGAAATGAATTGCGGCTTGTTTCTGGTAAACATTTAAAAATTATAACTGTATCTTTAAAATTACCTTCATAAAAAGTATACGGAAGCAGTTCTGGACCAAAGGATATTCTTACTTTTTGATAACTATGTGTTTTATCATTCAGAATTACTTTTAGGTGATTTATTTTTCTAACTTGTACTGTTTTTGAATTCTTTAATCCTGTTGAAAGGCTAATTTCTTCAAAGCCGCCATAGTCAGTTTCATTATTGTTTACTGGAGCAATATTGTAAATCTGGCTCTGTTCATTTTGAAAAGCAAAGGTAATATTACCATTTTCATTTGTTACAAAAGTGTCGACTACGTATGTAGGGCTAGCCGTAATAGAGAGACCTCTTTGCTTTGTCATGCAAACTTTCATGTTAGCAATAACATCATTGTTATAGTAATCTCTAAATGTAAAATCAACAACTGTTGGTGTCGATTTTTCATCAGTGTTAAACTTAAAGCAGCTTTGCAATAGTATGGTTGGGAGTAATAATAAAATAAACTTTTTCATATGTTTAGGGTTTGATTTTTATTTCATAGTAGCACTGTTTGGGCTAACAATCAGTTATGTAAATTTGCCTATAAATAATCACAAATGCAAGAGTTGTTTTGAAATTTAATACCAATTGTAATTATTTTTTATTTCAAACTAAAAAATAATACCGATGTGAAATAAGCAATGGTCCAATTTCGTTTCACTGCATTGTACCAAACCTCTTTCTTATCGGCATATACCACTGTAAGATTTATTATTGGCATAAATTATAAATCACATTGGTATTATTTTACAATGGTAATGCCGATGCTACATGAAAATAGTTCAATGAGACCAAACCGAAATGGGATTATATTGGATGTGCTTTCGGTATAAGTCAACACAAGTTTAATTAAGCAGGTATATAACTATGACTTCACTATTTTTAGTTCAAAAAAACTTTCGTTTTATATCAAATTATTTAAAATAAATCCTAAATTTTTTCGGCAATAATTACAATCGCATTCATATTATCATTATATGCTCTAAACATATTTCGCATGGCCAATATTCGTTTACGCTCATCAGGATGCGTAAGGATATTGTAAACAATTTTAATCGTCCTAAAAAAACCTTCGTCATCAATTATTCTTTTGGTTTCTAATAAGGCCATTGGGTTGGTTTCTATATGAACAATTTTAAAACCTTCTTTTTCTAATAATGTTGTCCATTCAATTTGGGTAAGTGGCCGTGCATTAACTTTTATTGATAAAGCCAGTTGTTTTTGAAGATCGGTTTTAATGGCTTCGTTAATATCATTTGGGTATAAGCCCAACTCGTGTATGCCATATAAACCACCCTTTTTTAAAATGCGGTGTGCCTCACGTATAATTTCCGATTTCCTGTGATCTGCATGCATGGTGAGCATGGCTTCTCCATAAACTTTGTTTGCATAATTTTCGGCCAATGTAGTATCTGCTGCGTTTCCAATAATTATTCTTCTATCATCACCCTTAATTGTTTTCCTTAAATTACCAGCAGCTTCTTCGTTTAACTCAATACCAGTATAACTTTTTGGACTTTTTTGTAAGGTTAGTGAAGCGGTGTATCCAATTCCTGGAGCAAACTCAACAATGTCATCTGTGGATGTTATATTTAAATGTTTAATCAGTTTTAAGGTTAATTCTTTTCCGCCTGGGCGTAATACTTTTTTACCCATTTTTGCTAATATCCAATGACCTTGTTCGGTATTTATAGTTTTATTCGACATGTTATTATTACTTTATGGTTTTATTTTTATTTAGACCAATTCAAAATTAGTATTTAATTCGAGGTGCAATACTGACTTTTGTCATGCGTTTTGGTGGCGCGTGTTTAATTTGTTAGGTATGGTAGGTTTATGTTAATTTAAAAAAATAGTAGGGTTGATGTTTTAATAAATTACTATGGAGTTAATGATTTTTGATGTAAAGAAATTAAATTGCTTAAATTGATAATCAATCATGATAACGATATTCCTACTTTCTGCTATTGCCTTACTTTTAATAGTAAATATTTATTTTACCATTAAGGCCGGTAAAGTGTCGTTTGGCGAAACACTTAATGAATTGAAATCTTCGATTGTAGCGCTTACTTCGAATTTAAAAGACACCGAAAAAAACATAAAAGATGAGTTTGTTACTAATCGTAAAGAAAGTGCAGAAACTGCAACAGGTTTAAGAACAGAAATTGGAAATCAACTCAATAAATTTACCCAAACATTTTCTGAACAGTTAAGTAATTTAACCAAGTCGAATGAAGAGAAGCTTGAAGCCATTCGTAAAACATTTGAAGAAAAACTGATAGATTTTAAAAGAGAAATTGATAACAACAGCAAAGAAAGCCGAACCGAGCTTAAAGAAAACTTAGATGCATTTAAAAAGGAATTGAATGATGCGCTAAAGGATTACAAAGAACGGTTAAGAGAACAATTCACGACTTTTGAAAGCAATCAGCAAACTCAAAATACAGCTAATAGCGAGAAGATTGCTGAACTTAAATTATCGTTAGAAAAATCGGTAAAAACAATGCAAGAAGGCAATGAAAAAAAGCTGGAAGAAATGCGTAAAACGGTTGACGAAAAACTAAATGAAACATTAGAAAAACGTTTAGGCGAATCATTTAAACAAGTAAGCGATAGGCTAGAAGCGGTGCATAAAGGTTTGGGCGAAATGCAAACTTTGGCAGTAAGTGTTGGCGATTTAAAAAAGGTAATGAGCAATGTAAAATCGAGAGGTGTATTGGGCGAATACCAATTGCAAAATATTATTGAAGATTTATTAACCAACGAACAATACGCGAAGAATGTAAAAACGAAAGAGGGTAGTGGTGCATTGGTTGAGTTTGCTATTAAAATGCCACATGGTAATAATTTAGAAAAATCACTTTGGTTACCCATAGATTCTAAGTTTCCAAAAGAGGATTATGAATCGCTAGTAGATGCTTATGAAAAAGGCGATATTGATAAAATTGATGAATTTCGCAAAGCATTTATTAATGGCATTAAAAAGAATGCAAAAGACATTAAAGAAAAATATATTGATCCACCTAACACCACAGAGTATGGCATTATGTTTTTACCTTACGAAAGTTTATTTGGCGAAGTATTAAGGGTTCCGGGACTGTTTGAGCAGTTACAAAGAGACTATAAAATTACCATTACTGGCCCTACCACTTTAAGTGCATTACTAAATAGTTTGCAAATGGGTTTTAGAACTTTGGCCATTGAAAAACGGAGTAGTGAAGTGTGGGATTTGTTGGGTGCTGTTAAAACAGATTTTGGTCAGTTTGGTGATGTGCTGGCCAAAACTAAAAAGAAATTGATAGAGGCCACCAATGTTATTGATTCTTCTGAAGTACGCACGAGGTCAATTGAGCGCAAACTACGCAATGTACAAGAATTGCCATTGGTTGAAACAAAGTTGATATTGGATAATAAAGATGAAGAAGATACTGAGGATAATAAAGATGAAGAAGATACTGAGGAGCAAGAATAAATAATTGGCTTATTAACTATTTTATTTGTTCAATAATTTGTTTGCAAATGCTTTCTGCTATCGTTTGGTTTTTATATAAATCGTGACCATGATTTGGGTAACAATTTTGTTTGATGTTTAGTTTATCAAACCAACTTTTATCAGGTTTGTAGGCATCATTTTCGCCATAAAATAAGGTGCAATTTATGGGTGGTTTTTCAGTTTCAAACCTAAGCCGGGTTGATGATATTGCGAATAAATGTTGTGCATTTATACCTGCTAAACAAGCTTTCCAACCTATATATCCACCAATACTAAAACCTAGTATGTTTAAATTTTCGGTTTCTTGTTGAAGTAAATTTTCAACGGCTTTTGTTACTCCACCATTTATAAATTGATGGTGTAATTTTTCTTCTAAATAATCGCTTTTATCAATATTGGCCAAATCGCAACTATCATAAAATTTTAGGTCGAAATGTTGTGCTAAAATATTGGCGTAATAAAAAATCCATTCCGCTTTTTCTATACCCCATAAATCAGAAAGCAATATCAATCTTGGCTTATAGTTTTTTTGTTTTTCGTTCATTGTTTTTTTTACTCGCAACTTATGCAGGAATGTAAATGTTAAAGGTGGTTCCTTGGTTAAGTATGCTGTTTGCTGTGATAATTCCTTTGTGGTTGTCAACTATTTTTTTAACAATTGCTAAGCCAATACCCGTGCCAGCATACTCATCTTTGCTGTGTAGTTTTTGAAATACCTCAAATATTTTTTCGGCAAATTCTGTTTCAAAACCAATTCCATTATCGGTGATGGTAATATGGCAATACTCTTTTTGTTTTGGAAGATTTGCAACATTTAATTTGCTGTATTTTATAATGCAAGTATCTATTGTTATACGTGTTTCAACTTCTGGGTTTGAAAATTTAAGTGCATTACTGATAAGATTGTACATGAGCTGTCGAAACTGGAATGGAATAATATTTACAGTGCAAGTTTGTTTAACCGTTAATATGGCTTTCTTTTCAGCTATGGTTTCTTTAAGTTCATTTCTTACTTCTTCAATTATGATATTTAAATCTGTTGTTTCAAACTTTCGATCGGCCGCTCTAATACGCGAAAATGCAAGTAAATCCTGAATAAGTGTTTGCATTCTATGCGCTGCGTTTTGCATTAAATGAAAATAGTTTTTACCGTTTTCTGATAAGGTTTGATGTTCTTTATCTAAAACCCTTCCTGCAAGCGTTTGTATTTTACGCAGTGGTTCTTGCAAATCATGACTTGAAATGAAGGTAAATGATTCTAATTCTTTGTTCATTTTTTCAAGTTCTTGATTAACTTGGACCAAATCTTTTGTGCGCTGTTTAACTGTTTTTTCTAATAATATAGCGTGTTTTTTTTGAAGTTCGATTTCTTTTTTGTGTAACTCCTTTTCTATGGATTGTTTCTCTGCTGCTAACTTTCTTAAATCGGTAATGTCATTTATTGATAGTAGAATTAATTCTTCGCCATGCTTTTTTTGTATAACACGACTTGCATTTAGTAACATTGTTTTTTCACCTATGTTGGGGAAATTATGTGAAACTTCATAACCAAGAAACCTGGTTTTTTTTGTGATGATTTCTTGTAAAAAATCTCGTAACGCAGGAATGTTCCATTGTTTATTTCCTAAATCAAATAAAAATACGCCTTCAGTTTCTTCTGCGTTAACCTTAAATTTTTTATAGAATGATTTGTTAGCCGATTTGATGCGCAGATTTTTGTCAAGTACAATCATCGCATCATGTATGGTGTCTGTTATAGCTTCTGCATATTGGTATGCTTCATTTAATAAATCATTGTGCGATTGAAGCTCTTTATTAATAGCAGTGAGTTTTTCGTTAGCCGATTCAACTTCTTCAATGTTTTTATTGTATTGAATGATAATAACATTGTTTGGATTTTTTTTAGCTAAGTCATCAATTTCGTGTACTTCCTTTTTTGTATGCTCAGATAAAATTTCAGAAAATACTACTTTATGTTCTGGGCTAAGAAACTGCACATAGATATATGACATATCTGTGTTTGAAGGTAAGCTGCTTAAATGTGCTATGGCTTCTTTTATCCCAATTGTTGATGTGCCTTTTGTAACTTCCTGAATAGTGTTTTCTATTACAACTTTTTGGGCAGGCAATTTGTTTTTGGTTACAGTTGTTTTCATTTTTTATCCGAAATTGTTATCGGATTGTCTTTAATAACAAATGTATCTAGTAGTGGAATACGGTTGTCTTTTTGTGTTATAAGAACAAGTGCTTCATAAATTAACTTTTTAAGTTGTATAAAATCCGCAGGTTTCGTTATGTAATAATGTGCCGCATCTCTATATACTTTTTTAATAGACTCCATGTCTGATGCAGTTGAGAATACAACAACAGGAATATTTTGCAATTGGGTGCTACGTTTTATTTGTCCTAAAGCTACAAAACCATTTTTACGAGGCATGTTAAGGTCAAGAAAAAGCACATCAGGCAGTTCGTTTTTCTCTAGCTCTTCAAGCAGTTGTTCGCCATTATATACCGTGGTAAGATTTGTGTTTAGTGGTATCTCTTCTAAAGCTTCTTTAAAAAGCAGACAATCTGCAGTATCGTCATCGGCAAGAAGTATATTTATCATTTGTGAAATTGCTTCATCATTAGACTCTTCTTTTGTTGATGTTGTTTTCATTTTATAAAAGTATCGTGTTTAAACTACTAACTAAGTAAGTAATTTTTTGTCGGTTTTTGTGAGACTTCACAAAAGTTATCATCGTTATTAATGATAAATGTAATTGCTTGCCTAATGGTATTTTTTAGTTGTAAAAAATCAACAGGTTTGCAGATGTAATGCTGTGCGCCACTTTTGTATAGTTTGTCGGCAATGGCTAAATCATAAGAGGTAGAAAAAATAATTACAGGCAATGATTTTAATTTTGGATTACATTTTATTTCTTCTAAACAAGTAAACCCATTTTTACGTGGCATGTTTAAGTCAAGAAATAAAACATTATAAAACTGTTCTGAGGTTTGATTAAGTAGGTTCATTAATTGTTCCCCATCACTAACTGTAGTAAGTTTAGTTGGTAATTCTAATTCTTCCAGGGCTTCTCTAAATAACATACAATCGTCTTTGTCGTCATCTGCAAGAAGTACATTGATGTTTTTAGAAATCATGTTGGGAAGTTAGTTAAGTATAACAATAAAGCTACATATTCTTTCTGTTAAGCACAAACAGAGCGTTTGCATTAGGATAAAATAAAAATACCAAGCAGCTTTAATACTTGTTTTCTCTTGAATAAGCACTTTTTCTAGGACTTTAAAACTTTAATTAACAAAAACATGAATCACTTTAAGTGTATGCAATGCCACTAAACTTGTTGTAAAAATGCTAATAAAATTGGAAAATGCAAATAGATAAATTTGTTGTTAAAGATATCATCGCAAGAGAAATTAGCTCATTTCGGTACGCATTGCGTTCCAAATTGAAAAAGCCATAAAAAAAGTTCTAATACAATATTGGTTTCGTTCGTTAAAGTTTCTTCCAAATTCCAAAGTATGTTGTTCAATCCATTTTTTAAAACTAATTGCACAACATTTAGCCTGTAATTTTTTTATCCAAACTGTACCGTAAATGTGCTATTAAAAATCAAGAAGACAAATTATAAGTACATTTAAAGTGATTGATTTTCACCATCACAAAAAGCACAATTAACCACGATAAGCACTGGCTTAGCGGGTGGAAGTGCTACCGAAGTAGCACGGAACACGCGGCCCGCCCAAGCGGGAAAGCCCCAAATTAAAATGATTATTTTTAACATTATATATTGCTGTTTTAAACTTATTATTGTTTTAGTAATCGAAGGTTGTTGTTTAAAATAATTGATTAACAAATGAAAAAATTTAACTTGTTGGTGTTGCTGTTTTTGATGTGTAGAACAACTTTTGCTCAGCAGTATTTTCCACCTATTATTGGCAACAATTGGGATACAATTTCTCCGCAAAGTTTGGGTTGGTGTGTTAACAGAACAGATAGTTTGTACAACTTGCTTAGCCAAAATAAAACCAAGGCATTTATTATTTTAAAGGATGGTAAAATTGTGGTTGAAAAATATTTTGGTTCGTTTACTGCCGATTCTGCTTGGTATTGGGCATCAGCTGGCAAAACAATTACAGCGGCTTTAATAGGCATTGCGCAGCAGCAGGGTTACTTAAACATAAACGATTCGAGTAGTAAATATTTAGGGAAGGGTTTTACAAGCTGCACACCACAACAAGAGGGTTTAATTAAAATAAAAAATCAGCTTACTATGACTACTGGCCTTGATTACCTTGTGCCAGATTGGGATTGCAAGGATAGTGCTTGCTTAAAATATAAGGCAGATGCAGGTACACAATGGTTTTACCACAATGCAACTTATTTGCTTTTGCAAAATGTAATTGAAGCAGCTACTGGTAAAGCTTTTCAGCAATACACCAACCAACAATTAAGCGCTAAAATAGGCATGACTGGACTTTGGTATGATGGTGTGTTTTACTCGAAACCTCGCGCTATGGCTAGGTTTGGGTTGATGATGTTGAATGCAGGAATTTGGAATAACGATACCATTATAAAGGATAGAAATTACTACAATGAAATGATTAACACTTCGCAAGATTTAAATAAATCATATGGGTATTTATGGTGGCTAAATGGTAAAAGTAGTTTTAAATTACCTGCAAGTGTGCAAACTTTTAATGGCAGTATTTGTCCGCAAGCACCTGCTGATATGTTTTCGGGTTTGGGAAAAAATGATCAGAAATTATACATTGTTCCATCGCAAAAATTGGTAATTGTAAGAATGGGAGAAGCGGCAGTTGATGGTGGTTCTGTGCCAATAGTTTTTGATACTTTACTGTGGAATGAGCTTAATAAATTTATGTGTAACAACACGGGGTTAACAAATTTAAATTCGGAGCGTTTAAATTTAGCTGTGTTTCCTAACCCAGCTACAAGTGCTATAAACATTAGTGGATTGCCAAATGCGACAACTCAAATAGTTATATTTAATAACTTGGGTGAAGCTGTAATTACGGAGAAAAATGTACTAAATAATTGCAGTATTAATGTAGCGAGCTTGCCAAATGGTGTATATTATTTACAAGCAAAAACAAGCGATAAAACACACATTATAAAGTTTGTTAAATAAAATTATCCGCTATTTTTTAACTCGTTAATGGCAAGCCAAGCCATTAAACCGGCACCAACTTCTAAGGCATCTTCATCAATATTAAAAGTAGGAGTATGCACATTTGATGTAATACCTTTTGCTTCGTTACGTATTCCTAAACGATAAAATGTTGCGGGCACTTGTTGGCTATAAAATGCAAAATCTTCGGCAGCCATCCAAATATCTAAATCTACTACTTTATCATTACCTAAATATTGTATGGCAGCTTGTTTGGCTTGCTCTGTTACCGTTGGGTTATTTTGTAAAAATGGATAACCGTTTCTAATTTCAAAATCACAAGTTCCACCCATACTTTCAGCAATTCCCTCGGCCATTTTTTTCATTTTTACATGAGCTTCTTTGCGCCAATTTTCATCCATTGTTCTAAAAGTTCCTTCCATTTTTACCTCATTGGGTATTACATTGGTGGCGCCATTGGCTATAACTTTACCAAATGATAAAACACATGGAGTTGCAGGATTGGCCATGCGGCTAACCAATTGTTGAAGCCCAATAATAATATGTGCCGAAATTAAAACTGGGTCGATATTAAAATGCGGCATAGCTCCATGTCCACCTTTGCCCGTTACAGTAACATAAATCTCATCGGTTGATGCCATGTATAAACCGCTTCTAAAACCAACCGTACCAACAGGCAATAATGGCATAACATGTTGCCCAATCATAGTGTTTACTTCGGGGTTTTGTAATACACCTTCTTTAATCATAATACTTGCACCGCCTGGTAATTTTTCTTCGCCTGGCTGAAATACCAATTTTATGGTTCCTTCGAACTCGTTTTTAAGTGTGTTTAAAATATGTGCAGCACCCAATAAACAACTGGTGTGCACATCATGTCCGCAGGCATGCATAACACCTGTGTTGATTGATTTATAAGCCACATCGTTTTGCTCGTTAATGGGTAAAGCATCCAAATCTGCACGTAATGCAATGGTTTTTATGGTTGAATTTTTTCCTTTAATTAAGGCTACAACACCAGTGTTTGCAAGTGTGGTAACATCTGTAATTCCTATTTCTGCAAGTTGTTTAAGTACATATTTTTGGGTATTGTATTCTTCAAAACTTAGCTCCGGGTTTTGGTGTATATGTTGCCTAATTGCAAGTACTTTACTGCTGTTTTTTTGTGCTAACTCTTTAACTTGTTCAACCAATATCATACCTTCAAAGTAAAGCTATTACCTTGTTTCATGCAAATACAAATACTTCAACTAAAAAAACACGGCAAAACACGAGTAGAAAGGTGCAAAGAAGTTTTATCATGGAGAAACAGAGGTATAGAGTTGATTTCTGAATCTGTAGGAATTATGGCATTAGAGTAACTTTAATGCTCAATGTTTACTGGCCAGTGGTATGCTTAAGAATATTCAGAAAGTGAATAATAATATTAAATTAAAAAACGCTTTCAAATTCCGAAGGAATTAACGCTGTGTAAGCAATAATCAACCGACTATAACTTTGTGTAAGCTGTGTTCTTTGTCCATATATTCGTTGTAAGCGCTGTGGTAAAGCTTAACGGTAAGCAATCGAATATAAATTTGTTATAATAAGGTTGTGGATTAAAAACACTTTTTGCATCAACCCAAATAAGTATTTTGCGGCAGTTAATAAAATAAGATTGTGTATAAGCTTTTAGTTAGATTTTTATTTTTGATGCCAGCGGAAACGGCTCATTATTTTACATTAAATGTATTAAGTTTTATTCAAAAAATACCAGGTGTGTATGCCCTAATGCACCGCCTAAATTTTATAGAAAACAAGGTTGAGTTTGTTGGTATAACTTTCCCCAACAGGGTGGGTTTAGCTGCAGGGTTTGATAAAAATGCAAAGTATTTAAAAGAGTTTCAATCGTTGGGTTTTGGTTTTGTTGAAATAGGCACTGTTACGCCATTAGCGCAGCCTGGCAATGATAAACCAAGGTTATTTAGGTTGATAAATGATGAGGCCATAATAAACCGCATGGGTTTTAATAATGATGGGGTTGATGTAGTGGTTGAACGTTTAAAAAACAGACCCAAAGATTTAATAGTAGGAGGGAATATTGGAAAAAATAAAGTTACTCCAAACGAACTTGCCCAACGTGATTACGAAATTTGTTTTGAAAAGCTTTACGATGTGGTTGATTATTTTGTGGTAAATGTAAGCTCACCCAATACACCAAACTTAAGGGCTTTGCAAGATAAAGAGCCATTAACTAAAATTTTATCAGCTTTAATTACGATGCGGAAAAAATTTATTAATGATGGTAAAAAACTTAAACCAGTATTGTTAAAAATTGCGCCAGATTTAACGATTGAACAATTAAATGATGTGGTAGATATTGTTAAAGATACACAAATTGAAGGTGTAGTTGCTACCAACACAACCATTAGCAGAGAAGGATTATTGGCACCTAAACAACAGGTTGAACAAATTGGTGCAGGCGGTTTAAGTGGTAAAATATTGTTTAATCATTCAACAGAAGTATTGGCACATTTGCATCAAAAAAGTAATGGTGCAATGCCGTTAATTGGTGTTGGTGGTATTGATAACGAAGAAAAGGCTAAGCATAAAATTCAATCAGGTGCTACACTTGTTCAGCTTTACACTGGCTTTATTTACAAAGGGCCAAAATTGGTAAAAGCAATAGCTAAGTTTTAGGCTAATGCCCTGGCTGTATCTCTAGAAATATCTCGTTTTTTAATGTCTTCGCGTTTATCAAAGGTTTTTTTACCTTGGGCTACTGCAATTTCAATTTTGGCATAACCACTTTCTGATAAAAACATTTTGGTAGCAATAATCGTAAAGCCTTTTTCTACAGCTTTGGTTTTAATCTTTTTTAACTCGCTGCGTTTTAATAAAAGCTTACGTACACGCAATGGGTCGTGGTTATAGTACGATCCTTGTTTCCAAATACTAATGTGCATGTTACGAATAAATAACTCCCCATCTTTTATATAACAAAAAGCATCGGTTATGTTTACGCTACCATCTCTAATTGATTTAATTTCGGTACCGGTAAGCACAATTCCCGCAGTATATTTTTGCACCAAATGGTACTCAAAACTAGCTCGTCTGTTTACAATATGTATGTTATTTTTTTCCATGCAAGGGCTACAAATGTAGTTAATATGCGGCTTATCGGCTAAGATTTATTTTTCCGTTTTCTTCGTGCAATAATCCAAAAGGTTCGTCTTTCACAATTAAGTAACCATCTAAATCAGCATAATCTGTTAAGCTACACATATTAAACGCACTCGAAATACCCAACGAAGTTTCTACCATACAACCAATCATAGTTTTTAAACCATGATTTTTACCTTGGTTAATAATGTGTAAGCCATTTAAATAACCACCAGCTTTCATTAATTTCATGTTTACAAAATCAAACTGTTGGGCAATAAGCTCAAAATCGGCTTCATCGCAAACACTTTCATCAGCCATTAATGGAAATGGGCTTTGCTTTTTTGCAGCCTTATAATCCTCCACACAAATAGCTGGCATTGGTTGTTCTACCATTACAATGTTGTAGTATTTTACTGCATCTAAAAAATGCAATAATTCATCTGCATTTTTATACGCCTCGTTGCCATCAACAATTAAAGGTTTATTGCAAAAACTGGTAATGTGTTTAATTAATTCTGGTCCGTTATCTGCGTTTGTTTTTAGTTTAATTACGCTAAATCTATCCAATTTATTGGTGTTGTAAAATGTTGCCACTTCATCAATTTCCATAATTGGTAAAGTGTAACTGGTTTCAATATTATTGGCTTGTTCAATCCCTAAAAACTGGTGTATTGGTGTTTTTTCGGCATAACATAACATGTGTATATATGCACTTTCAATACCAAAACGTAAGGCGTTTTTTAGTTTAAGTTTGTTTAATAATTCGGTTAGCTCGTGTAAGTCGTGAACCATGTTGCCACCAGCTTTTATAAAGGTTTCAAACTCTTGGGCAATAATATCAGGAGTTTCGTTGTAACGAATATTTGGAGCAACTTCACCAATGCCAGCCCACTTATTAAAGCCACATTTTATAATAAAATTGGTTTTATGTGTGCTACTATTTCTTGATATTTTCCAAGTGTATTTAAGCTCCAATTTTATAGGAGTAATTTGCCAGTTTAGCATCAGTGCAATGTTATTTAATTAGAATGCCAGTTGCAGTTATCATTGGCTCGGCTTTGCCATCTGTATTTGTAGTAATATAAGCTTTGCCAGTTACTACGGCAGTTTTTCCGGTAATGTTATTGGGCAATACAAACGACTTGTTTTCTGTTTCAACAAATAGCGGTTCACCTCCGTTGTTTTCTAGGGTAATCCAACAGCCTTCGCCTTTGCAAAACTCACTTATTTTACCCTTTACGGTTACGTTTATTTCCTTTTCGGTTTCTAATGATTTTAAAACATCACTTACTGATACAACATTGCTTTCTGATACTGGTGCACCAAAATTACCCGTTTGTGGCATGTTATTGCGTGGGTTGTTATTGCATGCTATGGTTACTGCCAAAAGTAGCAGGATTGATAGGTTTTTAATTGAATTTTTAAGCATAAAACAAATGTATACCAATTACATTTATTTTTAATGCAAACTAAAAATAAGTTGTAAACAGAAGAAGTAAGTTAATTGTTGATTTTAGAAAAGCTTTTAGTCGAGCTTTAATACAGCCATAAATGCGCTTTGCGGAATCTCTACATTACCTACTTGACGCATGCGTTTTTTACCTTCTTTTTGTTTTTCAAGTAATTTACGCTTACGACTAATATCACCACCATAACATTTTGCAGTAACATCTTTACGCAAAGCTTTAATAGTTTCGCGGGCTATTACTTTAGCGCCAATACTTGCTTGTATAGGAATTTCGAATTGGTGGCGAGGAATTAATTCACGTAATTTTTCGCAAATTTTCTTACCCCAATCGTAAGCACGATCGCGGTGAATAATTGCTGATAAAGCATCAACATTATCTTTAGCCAATAAAATATCAAGCTTAACAAGGTCAGAAACTACATAATCAATAGGATGGTAATCAAACGATGCGTATCCTTTAGAAATGGTTTTAAGTTTATCAAAAAAGTCGAAAACAACTTCCGCAAGTGGCATGTCAAATTTCATTTCAACACGCACTGGTGTTAAATAAACTTGGCCTTTTAAAGTTCCTCTTTTGCCCAAACACAATCCCATAATTGGGCCTACATAATCTGAAGAAGTAATAATTGTAGCCGAAATAAAAGGCTCTTCTACATGATCTATATAATTTGAATCGGGCAAATCGCTTGGATTATTTACAATAATCATCTCACCTTTATTGGTAAAGCAATGGTAACTTACGTTTGGCACAGTAGTAATTACTGTCATACCAAATTCGCGCTCTAATCGCTCTTGTATAATTTCCATGTGCAACATTCCTAAAAATCCACAACGGAAACCAAAACCTAATGCAGCCGAACTTTCAGGCTCAAATGTTAAGGATGCATCATTTAATTGAAGCTTATACATGCTTTCGCGTAACTCTTCAAAATCTTCAGTATCTACAGGGTAAATACCAGCAAATACCATAGGTTTTACATCTTCAAATCCTTTTACACCTTCAGCACAAGGGCGTTCAGCATGTGTTAAGGTATCACCAACTTTTACTTCGCGTGCTTCTTTAATACCCGAAATAATATAACCCACATCACCAGCTTTTACCTCATTACGGGGTTCCATATTTAGGCGTAATACACCAACTTCATCAGCCAAATACTCTTTGCCCGTAGCTAAAAATTTTACTTTGTCGCCTTTTTTAATACTTCCATCATAAATACGGAAATAAGCTATAATACCACGAAACGAGTTATATACCGAATCGAAAATTAATCCTTTTAATGGTTTAGCTGGGTCGCCTTTTGGAGCAGGAACTCTATCAACAATGGCATGTAAAATTTCGTTAACACCTTGGCCAGTTTTTCCGCTAGCACGCAATATGCTTTCGTAATCGCATCCAATTAAGTCAATTATTTGGTCGCTAACTTCTTCGGGCATGCTATGTGGTAAATCTATTTTATTAAGGACTGGAATAATTTCTAAACCTTGCTCAATAGCTAAATATAAGTTGCTAATGGTTTGTGCTTGTATACCTTGGCTAGAGTCTACAATTAATAATGCACCATCGCAGGCTGCAATACTTCTAGAAACTTCGTAGCTAAAATCAACGTGTCCTGGAGTATCAATTAGATTTAATACATATTTTTTACCATCACGAACGTAATCCATTTGTATAGCATGACTCTTGATGGTAATTCCGCGCTCTCGCTCCAAATCCATATTATCAAGCACTTGCGCTTCCATATCGCGCTTGCTAACCGTTTGGGTATACTCTAATAAACGGTCGGCTAAGGTACTTTTGCCATGATCTATATGTGCTATGATGCAGAAATTTCTAATATTTTCCATTGCCGCGAAAATACTAAAATGTATGACTTATTTTATACAATGTATACCTAGCCAGCATAAAAAATATAAATTAATATTACAGCCTTGTTATCAAACAATTAAAAAGCGTGCCCTTGCATCGCAAATAATGGCAGCAGCAATACCTGCATTTAAGCTTTCGGCATCACCAATTTTTGGAATAGTAATAGGGTGGGTGATGTGGTTTAATAAATCGTTACTTATGCCTTTACCTTCGTTGCCAATAAGTAAAATACCATGTTGCGGTACGTTGGTTTGATAAAGTGAAGTACCTTGCATTAATGCGCCATACACTGGTAAATTATTATCCTTAAATACTTCATTAAGCGTAGTGTAATACACATTTACCCGAGCAAACGAACCCATGGTAGCTTGTATGGTTTTAGGATTATAAATATCAACACAATCTAAACTACAAACTATGTTTTTTATACCATACCAATCGGCAATACGTATTATTGTGCCTAAGTTACCAGGGTCTTGTATTCCATCTAACACAATTGTAAAATTATTGATTAATAGTTCTGGCGCATAGGTTGTTTCTGGCATGTGCACTAAGGCTAATACATCTTGAGGTGCTTGTAATAAACTTACTTTTTTTAGCTCATCATCACTTACTGTTATTAACTCGGTGTCGTTTTTAATATATTGCGCATGTTGCAAAGCCCAATTTTGTGTAGCAATAAGGCAACTAATTTGGTAGTTAGCGGTTAGTAACTCTGCAACTTGTTTTTTCCCTTCTACCACAAAAAGCTTTAATTCGCTGCGGTGCTTTTTAAGGTGAAGTGATTGTATAGATTTGATTCGCGCTTTTGATAACATAAAAATTTATCTGGTATTGGTGGTTTTGGCACTGATGCTAAACGCGTGCAATATAACCAAACAACTGCGTAGCTCGCAACAACTATTGTATAATGGTAGTACAATTAAAGTTACAGGCGAAACCCGAAACGATATTATAGCCCCAATTGCAGATAATTTAAAACAGAAACCCAATAAAAGATTTCTTGGAATTACTAAGCTAAAACTGCGCATGTATTATTTTGGTGCCAAGCATCCTGATAGTAAGTTTGGTAATTCGTTGCGTGATAAATATGGCGAACTACCCGTTATTCTTGATACTGCTTTTATAGAATCGTCAATTAAAAGTATGAAGAGTTATTTACGCAGTCATGGATTTTATTATCCAGAAATAACTTATACCGTAAAAACGCGTAGGCAAAGAGCTAAAGTTCATTATAATATTAATACCAATCAAGTTTATCATATAGCTACTTACACTGTTAATTGTGCTGATAAAAGTTTATACAAACTAATAAAAGCAAACGAAAAAGATGCTTTAATAAAAAAGGGAAACAGGCTAAATCAAGAAACATTACTTGAGGAGCAAAAGCGTATTGTTACTTTATTGCGCAACAATGGTTATTACACATTTAGCAACGAGTTTGTAGGGTTTGATGTAGATACAGCAAACAATAATTGGTTGGTAAATATTTCACTAAATGTGCTTAATAAAAGCATGTACGAAGCGCATCAAATTCATTACACAAAAAATGTATATGTAAATATTGAACCCAATTACGATATTTCATCATTTAAAAATAAAGATACCATAATTACACCTGCGTTTTTTTATGTATCAAACAGGTATAAACTTAACCCACAAATTTTAGATAGAAATATATTTTTAAAACCTAGCAAACGTTTTAATCAACTGGCTTTAAATGCAACATACAATAGGTTGGGCGATTTATCTGTATTTAGGATTATAAACATTGTGCCTAAATCATATACCTTAAACGATACCAATTTTATTGACTACCAAATTAGGCTTTCGCCAGATGTGAAGTACAATTATATTATTGAACCACAAGCAATTTTAAGTGATCAAAATAACACCTTTACCAACCAATCTTCTAATGCAGGCAACTTTGGTGTGGCTGCAATTTTGCAATTTAACAACCGAAATTCATTTAGAAATGCCGAGTTGTTTAAACTTACTTACCGCACTTCTTTTGAAGCACAAGGTAGGGTAAGTGGCACCCGTTGGTTTAATGCTACGGAACAAAGTTTAACAGCAAGTTTAACTTTTCCTAGGCTTTTGTTTTTACCAAAAATGGATAAAGGTTATCGCTTTGTAAATACTAAAACTATTTTAACAACATCGGCTATTTACGAGCTTAATACAAATTTTGAAAGGCAGGTTTTTACCACCGGTTTTATTTACCAACTTAATAAAAGATACACCTCTTATTATATTACTCCTTTTGAAGTAAGTTATACCCGAAATGCAGTGAACTCTGATACTTTGCGTGGTTTAATTAATAAAGATATTTACCTGTTTAGCATGTTTAGCAATAACTTAATTATTGGGAGCCGATTTGGTTTTGTATACTCTGATAAGTTAAAAAAGAAAAGAAATTATATTTACTTACGTTGGGATGTGCTAGAGTTAAGCGGTAATACTGCCACCTTGTTAAATAAAATGCTTAACACTCCATTAAATGAAACCAAAACCTATAATTTATTGGGTGTAAACTATTCGCAATTTGCAAAAACAGCTTTTGATTTTAGGTATAATAAAATAATTGATGAAAATAATGCAACTGTATTTAGGGTATATACCGGCATTGGAATTCCGTATGGCAATTCGCCAAAATATTTACCCTTTGAAAGACGTTTTTGGGTAGGTGGTGCCAATAGTTTAAGGGCATGGTTGCCACGCTCACTTGGTCCTGGTGGTTATTATCGTGCTGGGCAAGTTGATTATAGCGGAGATATTAAGCTTGAAACCAATGCCGAATACCGTTTTAATATGTATAACAGATGGCTTGAAGGAGCTGTTTTTGTTGATGCAGGTAATGTGTGGATGAGTAAAAAAGATGAAACTAGGCCTTTGGCAAATTTTGAGTTTAATAGGTTTTGGAAAGAGTTTGGTGTTGGAACAGGATTTGGAACCCGTTTAAATTTTGAAATTATTTTAATTAGACTAGATTTTGCTATTCCATTATACGATCCATCATATAATGAAGGTAGCCGTGTAGTTATCTATAATTTCGACAGAAAATGGTTGTATAACAACATCAACTTTAACTTTGGTATTGGGTATCCGTTTTAATACGCCATTGTAAAATTATTTTTTAGTTTACACAAAAAAATAATTACAATTGGTATACGTCAAAATTTAGTTTCAATAAAAGCATAGCCTATTTAATTTTTGCCCCAAATTATTATAAGATGATATGCCTACAGATGTGCACTTACTTATAAAAAGCTACCTCAAACAACAAAAAAAATCCCGCAACAATTGTTACGGGACTTAAACATAAGGAAAACAACTTTATAGACTAGTTTTTTACAAACCTAATATTGGCTTGTTGTCCATCGCTATTGGTAGCTCTAACTATATAGACTCCTTTAGCTAATGTTTCAACATTTATAGTGGTTTGGTAATTCATTTGGGTTGATAAAATTTCAGAACCAGCAATATCAAGTAATTTAATATTCCATTGGCTATTAACTCCATCAACATTAATGGTTATGATATTACTTGCTGGGTTAGGATAAACACTAAATAATTGGTTTAGGTTTAATATTTCATTTAATCCCACAAATGTAAAATTGTAGTTAGCTGATGTAGCATTACATGCAACAGTATTGCTTACAAATACGCTATACAAACCGCTTTCAGTTGCATTGTAATTTTGTGCAGTTGCACCAGCTATTACTGTACCGTTTTTGTACCATTGGTAAGTATTAAATGTTTGGGTTGATAAGGTGTTACCTGCTTGTGTAATACTAGGAGTTAATGCTGCATTAACGGCAACAACCATGCTATCACTTGTTAAATTTCCGCATGTACTTGTTGCTTCGCAAGTATATGTGCCAGCATCATTATTCGTTACTCCATTTATTAATAAAGTATCGTTAGTTTGATTACCAATTACTGCACCATTTTTTTTCCAAACATAAGTTGCATTACTATTGGTATTTATGTATAGTAAAAGATTTGACGCTACACAAGTGTTGGTATTAGCAGCCGATTGACTTGTAATACTTAGGTCAGGATTAAAGATTAATAAAACAGCATTAGACACCGTTGTTTGATTAGGGCATCTGCCAGTAATTTCAACCCTAACAAGAGCATTGTTATCTCCAATATCGGCAATAGTTGCATTTAATACGGTTATTGAGTCGGTGTTTGAACCAATAATTTTGTTGGTAATATCAGTGCGTAGTACATTATCTAAATACCATTTGTAAGAAACAGCATCTATTGCACTTACTTTAAATGAAACATGGTCTCCCTCGCAAATACTTTTAGAAACAGGCTGTGTTGTTATTACTGGTGCCGTATAATAATTGAAGTTAATTACTTTAGTTGTTAAGGTATCGCAAGCACCATATATTTTACAAGTTAAATTACCAGACGCAATTCCATTTCCATTAAATGTTAATCTATTAGTAGTTGCTCCACTAATTTGTGCATTGTTATTTATGATGCTATTGTTAATAAACCATTGGTATCCAAAAATACTACCTGATGCACTTACGTTTGTTGTAATTCCAGCATCTGAAGTACAAGCATTTAAAATGGTGTCTGGTTGTGTAACTATACTTATTGGAGTGGCTATATTTACTTTGGCAATGTTTGATGTAACACTTCCGCAAGTACCACTAACTAAAACAGTATAGTTTCCTGTATCAGTAGGTGTAGTAGTTAACCTTGTTAATGATATACCATTTTCGTTGTTTAGGTTTGTGCCATTAAGTTTCCACTGATAAGAAAGATTTGCACCGGTAGCCGATGTAGTTAAAGTAAATCCTTGTCCACCGCAACTAGTTTTTGCCAAAGGTTGTGTAGTAATTTGGGTATTAGCACTTACAGTTAAGCTTACCACAGCAGAGCTATCGCTGCCACAATTACTTGTAATAAATACTTGATAGTTGCCTGCGTTGGCGGTTGTAACATTTGTAAGTGTTAAAGTATCGTTATTGCTATTTGCAATTGCAACTCCATTTCTGCGCCAAACATAAGTTGCATTTTGGTCGTTACTTACCACAATTACTCTTGCATTTGTATTTGCACAAGCAGATACATTGGTTGGTTGTTGTGTAATTTGTAATCCAGTGTTTATGGTAACGTTTGCAACATTTGTTGTATCAGTACCACAAGAGTTTGAAATAACGCAACGGTATGCAGCAGCTTCATTGTTTGATATAAATGAAATACTTAAAGTATTAGTTGTTACACCTGCTATATTTCCTCCATTAGTCATTGCAACACCATTTTTTAACCAGCGGTAAGTATTACCTATACCTAAAGCAGTAACACTAAGTTGAATATTGCCATTGGCGCAAGCACTTGTATTTACGGGTTGGTTAATAATTGTTGGTTTAGGGTTGATGGTTACTTTACCTGTGGTTACAGTTTGCTTAATACAATTAGCTGAAAATACATCGCAAGAATAAATACCTGAATCGCTAACTAAAGCATTGTTTTTAGTGTAGGTAGCCATAGTTGCTCCTGGAATTATTACCCCATTTTTGTACCATTGGTATGATAAATTTGAGGCTGTTCTAACTTCGGTAGTTAAACTAGTACCTTCACATATATTTTGTGCAGGGCTAATAAAACCAATTTCGCCATTTGTGCTTATAAGGGTATTAATATCGTTTACTGTTAACTCTCTTGCATAAATTCTAACATCATCCATCAAGGCATTTACCTTACATGTAGCACCTTGCACAGCACCAATTAATAATGCGTTTGTGTTTGATGTTAATGTGGCATTAGCACCAGCCGTAGAGCCTTTTAGTGCACCATTATAATATACTTTTAGCGTGCCGCTTGCCAAATAGGTTGCAGTAATATGTGTCCACGAGTTTAAAGGAGGTAATTCATTAATTATTAAACTTTTTCCTGCTATATATACACGCAATGTTGTACCAAGCTGGTCTACCAAAAAGTTGTTGGTATTACCCGCAGATTTATCAATAAATCTACAATCATTATGTGTTTTAGGGTTTACCCAAAATGCAATACTAATGGTGTTGGTAAATACCAAATTAGCAGAATGGTTCACCGAAACGTATGTTGTAGCATTAAAATCTGCTGCGGCATTTGTGGCATTGTTTCTATCATTTACATAAGCAATTGTACCAACGTTTGTTGCCGTATTTAAACCCGTTAAATCTGTTGTGTTGCCATTTAGTGTAAGGTGTAAACGAAGGTCAGTATTGTTAATAGCATTAAAATTTGTGCTTTGCGTTAGGTTTGCAGTATCACTATTTATTGTATTTAAACAACCGCCAACAGAAACGGTATACGCACCAAAAGAGTTTGGTTGTACAGATGAAATAACCAATGAATCTAAATTTGCATTTGGTATATTTACCCCATCTTTTTTCCACTGGTAGTTAGCAGTGCTACTATTGGTTACCACTTTAAATTTAACAGCACTACCTGTGCAAGTTATCTGCGAAACGGGCTGAGTTGTAATTGCTAATTGAAATTGCGATAAATTAGCACTATTGGTTGTTACAATACTATCACTACAACTGGTTATATCGCAAGTGTAATTTCCAAAATCATTATTAGTAACGTTGTTTAGGTATAAAGTATCATTGTTAGAGTTTGCAATTGGTGAACCATTCTTTTTCCATAAATAGTTTTTTGCAGCACTTGCTTTGGCTACAAAAAAGGTATTACCACCAATACATGTTGTTTGGTTTGAAGGTTGAGATAAAATACTACTGGTTGTTACTCCGGTTAATGGAACACCAATATAACCAAGTGTGTTGCAAAAATCATCATTAATAAATGCGTAATGTCCAAATAGGTTGCCAGCAGGCATGTTTTTAATAGTAAAACTATTGGTTCCTACACCAGTAAAGTTAGTATCTGTAGCTTGTATTACAGTATTGTTGTAATACCATTGGTAGGTTAAATTACTGTTTGCAGTAAATATAGAAGTTGTAACAGGATACCCAACACAAACATTAGCCCTTCCGTTAGATTCTCTATCTGGGGATGATCCAGTAATTATTATTTCATTAAATAACTGTAATGCATTGCCAGGTTTAATAGTATTTGAAATTCTAACTTGGTCTATACTGCCTGCAAAGTAATTGCTGTTACCAGTAGTGCCAACATTAGCTAATGTTGTAGCGCTTAAATAACCATTTCCAAATTTTAATATGTTGCCAATATTAATAGGGATTGCTGCAGATGGGCTTGAACCAACTTCTTCGCCATCAAAGTAAATTATTTGTTTGCCTTTTGATGCGTCATAAGTCCATGCAGCATGATGCCAATTGGTATCCAAAACTACTGCCGAAGAGTAAATAGGAGGAGGAGATGTTGCAACCCTTCCTGATAAACGGCCAGTTGAGTCTATGTATAAAACCGGATTCCAAGCTCCTGGAGTTGCAGCTTGTAAGCTTACCAAACTCATTGCTCTATTGGTTAAGTTAGCTCGTTTAAACCAAAGCGAAACGCCAGCATTAGTAGAAGAAAGTACAACAGTACTTAATGTAATTTCTGACGATGTGCCGTTAAACAATGCAGCACTATTGGCAATGCCGTTTCTGTCATTAACATAAGTAATTGCTGTTGCTACACCATGATTACTAGAAGATAGTTGGTTATTAGCACTGCCATCTAATGGATACCTGAGGTTTTCGGTTATATTAACTAAGCTGGTATAAAGTATTTTTTTACTCCATTGTTGGTGTGTGTTGTTTTTTATTAAACATTGGTAAGTACCAACTGTGGTATTAAATATGCTTGTGGTAGTATCTGCTGTAAGAATATTACCGTTGAAATACCATTGATAAGTATAGGCAGGATTGGCAGGTGTAACATTTAAACTCGCACGTAAGTTACACGATTCTACTGTGTCTTTTGCAGTAGTGGTAATATTAATATTGTTACTAGAATTGGTATATTTTGCATAAATACCTGCATCAAATGTTCCCGAATTTATAACTGGGGCATTTTTGTTAAGGTCCATATTTAAGCCATTTCCTTTACTAACTGCCGATACAACAAACGTATTTTCATCAATTACTTCAATGTTGTTAATGCTCTCTGAGCTAGCATTATCGCTATGGGCATATACCTTTGCAAAGTTGTAACTTAAATCGGGGTTGTATTTTGCCATAAACATATCATATCCACTATTCATATTCGATGATACATTTGCAACTCCAACTCCTGGGTCAAAATCTATATTCCCAGTTCCTGTAGTCATAGATCCACCAATGTAAAAAGCCCCTGATGGTGTAAACCTAAAATCGCCCAAGCGTATAGCATTAAAACCGGTTAAAGAGTCGGTGATTCTTCGAGCTGCTTTAGTTCCTGTTTTTATTAATGTACCATTACTGGTGTTAAAATGCGCCATAAATATATTAGCATAATACTGACCACCGTTTACAAATAAACTATCGGCTGTTGGGTCAATATCAAATCTATTTGTAGTGGCTTGCCAAGCATAGGCTAACCCACCAGTAGGATTCACATTTATAGCTTGTTTTTCTACATCCAGTTTAAATGCCCAAATACAATTTAAGTTATTTGATGTGTAAGCTGCAGTA
>JAUCCO010000029.1:0-28127 GCA_034676125.1 Bacteroidia bacterium | reverse complement strand
TTCTATCAATATAAACACCACCAATGTAACGCGAGATAGATTGAGCAGCATTAGCCATTTCGGATAATGAAATGCCAAATGCTTGTTTTAATTCCTGGTTGCTTTTGCCAATTTCGCTGTAACGTTTTGGCAATTCAGGAATCATTTTGTTTACCAATTTTATTCTATCAATACTATATGTTATTACATCATTACTAAAATCGTTGATGTTAACTCTAGGATCTACTCCCTTACCTGGTGAGCGCATATCATCTGCATCATTACCAAATATTAACATACTATCTGATGATAAGCTTAGTATTTCTGATAAACGTTTTTCTTCTGCAGCCGCATCATTTAATGCTTCGCTGTAACCAAAGTTAATTGCCCAAATATCATATGGTCCTGGGCGAGTGGTAAAGTAATCTCCTTGTTTAGCTTTATCATTTGCCAAGTTTACCGCTGGGTATTCCATTACGCTTGCAATTAAACCATAAGCACGGGTTAATGCTGTATTGTGTGCTTCTGTAGGACTCCATAATTGACTAGCTTTCATGTTATGCATTAATCCCATGGTGTGGCCCATTTCGTGCATTATTAAATAATACAACGATTGGTTTAAATATTCTCTTTTTTCGATATTGCTTAAACCTCTTGCATCTAATACACTATTTCCAAATAAACTTGTAAGGTGCAAATAATGTCCAGCTTCGCACATTTGCATGTGGCTTGGCACATCTTGGTTAGCCATTGAAGCAGGTTGTGGCGCATCAAAAAGTTTTTCTTGATTGGTTCTGTTGGTCATAAAAATAAATTCCAACATAATATCAGCACCTAAAATTTCACCCGATCTTGGGTCAACAAAACTTGGTCCGTAACCTCCAAATGGCGGTTGTGGAGAAGAGGTCCAACGTAAAACATTATAGTTAATATCTCCTGCATCCCATGTTGCTGTATCTGGCTGCTCAAGCACCACTACTGCATTTTTAAAACCAGCAGCTTCAAAAGCAATATTCCATTGTTCGCCAGCAGCTTTTATTATTGGTCTAAATTCAACTGGCGTAGTATTTTCAATCCACCATGTTATAGGTTTAATCGGTTCAGAAATGGTAGCACCTTTATCTTTTTTCTCTAACCTCCAACGGTGAATTACATCTTTATAAGCCACCGCTTCGGTAGTGGTCATATCGTTTTTTTGTTGGCCAAAATATCCAATACGTTGGTCGTCTCTGCGCGGCTCCATTGGTATTTCTGGTGCTTGTATAAAACTGTGTTGGTATGCAATACTAATGGCTCTTGGGTTAGCAACTTCTTTGCCTCCAGAATTCATTGGCGAAGGATTATCATACACATACTCCACAACTATATCTGTATTAGCAGGATAATTACGTGTTTTTAAATACTTGCTTTTTTCTTTGTTAAGCATCCCCAATAAACTCATTTGTGCCATTGGGCCAGGCATGGTAGTTGGTTTAATTTGACTCATGTTTTCGCTTAAAAATATAGCGTTTGCATCTAATAACATGTTGCCATTTTCTTCTGCTAATATTTTCTGACTCACCAAAATTGCATTGCTAATGTTGGCATCTGCTGCTTTGCTAAGGGCGCTTGTGGTATCAAAATAAAACTCGGTGTTTTGTTCTACAAACTCTACCCTGTCAAAATATCGCTTAATGGTAAAAACCATATTGCCTTTAAAACCACCACGAAAATGACCAGCAGCAACTACACCATTTTCGGTATAACTAAAATAAATAAATGGTTTGTTTAAATGCTCTTTTTTTACAAGCATAAACATGTTACCATTTGTGGTATCTTGGTACAACGGAAAAAGACCATCTTGTTTTTTACATGCTTTTACCTTGTCCGCAATAGAAACTTTAGCAGTCGCCTTTGGCGCTTCTGCTGGTTTTTTCTTTTTTGCAAATGCACCAAATGCTAACATTACGCATAATGTTAAAATTGAAATTTTCTTTATCATAACTAAAAATTAAAGGAAAGCGAACTTAGATAATTTTAAACTTAGTTGCGTACCGTTAGTGTAAAAATTGGATTATAAAAATGCCTAGCTTACAGCATATAACAAAGCTAAACAACAATTGTTTAGCATTAAATTGCAGATAGCGTATTAAATATAAAAAGCTGTTTCGTTTAATTGAAACAGCTTTTTTAACGTTATTTGTCTAACAAATCTAAGAGTTGATTAACCATGCCTTTTGATCCCATGTACACGGGAACACGTTGGTGTAAACCAGTTGGAGTAATATCTAATACTCTTTCGCTACCTGTGTTTGCAACTCCTCCGGCTTGTTCAACAATAAATGCCATAGGATTACATTCGTATAATAAACGTAATTTTCCGTTAGGTGCTTTATCTGTTGCAGGGTAAATAAATATTCCACCTTTTAATAAATTACGGTGAAAATCGGCCACCATGCTACCAATATAACGTGCGCTATATGGACGATTGGTTGCTTTATCAAATTGCTGACACCAAGTAATGTAATCTTGAACACCTTTTGGCGCACTTAAAATATTGCCTTCGTTGTAACTATAAATTTTACCCATTTCAGGAATTTTCATATCAGGGTGTGATAAACAAAATTCACCAATTCCGGGATCTAAAGTAAAACCATTTACTCCGCTACCAGTAGTATAAACTAACATGGTGCTTGTGCCATAAATTACATAACCCGCAGCAAGCATTTTATTTCCTGGCTGAAAAAAATCATCGTTAGTAGCTTTAGTACCTACAGGTGTAACACGTTGAAAAATACTAAAAATTGTTCCGATAGAAACATTTACATCAATGTTACTCGAACCATCTAATGGGTCCATAGCTACTACATATTTTGCATTTTTGCTTACTGGCGAGTCGATGTAAATAATTTCATCATCCTCTTCACTAGCTACTGCACAAACTTCGCCACCGCGTGTTAAACAATCAACCACCAAGTTATTAGCAATAATATCTAATTTCTTTTGGTCTTCGCCTTGTATATTAGCACTACCTGCTTCGCCAATAATATCAGCCAAGCCTGCACGGTTCACTTCCCTGCTAATTGTTTTTGCTGCAATTCCAATGTCACGCAACAAACGTGAAAATTCGCCTTTTGCAACATTAATCTCGTGTTGGCGCTCAATAATAAATTGACCTAATGTGGTTACGTTAAATTTGCTCATACAAAATGTTTGCTTATAAATATGTGGCAAATATAAGATTAGCCACATGCTGAACAAATAGCACGTGTTTTTATTTATGCTTGATTGTATATTGCGGGCCAAGTTTTGTTATAATAACAGCATTTGAGCGGGGGAAGTTGAGCATTAAAAAATTGTATTTCAGCAGTTTAATTCGCTTAAAATATTTAAAAACGACAACTAAGTGAAAGTTTTCAAATTTGGGGGGGCATCAGTAAAAAATGCCGAATCGGTTAAAAATGTAGCCAGTATTTTAAATACTTATGCAAGTGAGCCATTATTGGTGGTGGTTTCGGCAATGGGTAAAACAACTAATGCGCTTGAGCAATTGGCTCATGCTCATTTTAATAATGATACTGCTACAAAGCAACGTTTATATAATGAGGTTAAGCAGTTTCATGATGAAATTATTGCAGGGCTTTTAAAAGATACCAGCAGTTTTGCTTATAACGATATCGAAAATTTATTTATAGAATTAGAGTGTTTGATTGAGGCTGATTGCGAAGGTTCGTATGATTTTAACTATGACCAAATAGTAAGTTATGGTGAAATTTTTAGTACCCGTATTGTAAGTACTTATCTTAACGAAAGCAATATTAAAAACCGCTGGATGGATGCCCGTAATTTTATAAATACGGATGGTACATTTAGAGAAGGTAAAGTTGATTGGGACTTAACATCAAACATCATAGCTAAAAAACTAAAACCAATTGTACTAAAACAATTTGTAGTTACCCAAGGTTTTATTGGCCAAAATAGAGAACACAGTACCACCACACTTGGTAGAGAAGGTAGTGATTATAGTGCTGCGATATTTGCTTATACATTAGATGCAGAGAGTTTAACCATTTGGAAAGATGTGGCTGGTGTGATGAATGGCGACCCGAAAAAATTTGCAAATGCCATTAAGTTAGATGAGTTAAGTTATACCCACGCCATAGAAATGGCTTATTATGGAGCAACTATAATTCACCCAAAAACAATACAACCCTTACAAAGTAAAAACATACCACTTTATGTGCGTTCGTTTTTAAATCCAGAAACTAAAGGAACAATAGTTAGCACAACAGCGGCTGAAGAAAATATTCCAACATTTATTTCAAAAAACAATCAGGTGTTGTTATCCATATCTACTAAAGATTTTAGCTTTATTGTAGAGGATAATTTAAGCAACATATTTAACTTATTTGCCGAGCATAATATTAAAATGAATTTGATGCAAAACTCGGCCATTAGTTTTAGTGTTTGTGTTGATGATGCAGGTGAAGAGCTTGAAAATCTTAAAAATGCATTACACCACGATTACGACTTAAAATTAAACAATAATTTAGAGTTGCTAACAGTAATGCACCAAACCGATGAAGCCTTAAAACAAGCATTATTAAATAAAACAGTTTTGCTTGAACAACGTACACGTGCTACGGTGCAGTTTGTATTAAAAACCAATGCCTAAAATTTACATTTTAACAGGAAGTAATATTGGAGATAGTTTGGCTCTATTGAAACAAGCTAAGCTAAAAATAAATAAATTGATTGGATTGGTAGTTCAGGCTTCGTCAATTTATAAAACAGCTCCTTGGGGTAATACCAATCAGCAAGATTTTTTAAATCAAGTATTGTTGGTCGATACAAATTTATTACCAGAACAAGTACTAAAAACAGCTTTGGAAATAGAACAAAGTATGGGCAGAATGAGAACCGAAAAATGGGCGCCTCGTATTATTGATATTGATATTTTGTTTTATGGTGATGAAATTATTAATCAATCTAATTTAATAATACCTCATTCTTTATTGCATGAGCGCAGGTTTACCTTAGCGCCATTGGCAGAAATTGCGCCTTTATACATGCACCCTTCCATACATAAAAGCATTGAATTATTACTGAGCGAATGCACAGATAATAGTTTGGTGGAAAAAATGTAAGCAACAACACATTTGTTTAATGCACATTTGCGCTATATGGTACAAAAACCAGCATACGAGTTTATAGCAATTGAAGGCAACATTGGTGCTGGAAAATCTTCGTTAGCCAACAAGCTAAGCAAGGATTTTAATGCCAAATTGATTTTGGAAGAGTTTGAAGACAACTCGTTTTTGCCAAAGTTTTATAAAGATGGTCGCAGGTATGCTTTTCCGCTAGAGATGAGTTTTTTAGCTGCACGTTTTAATCAACTTAAAAACCAATTATTAACGCCCGATTTGTTTCAGCAAACCATTGTTAGTGATTATATATTTGCTAAGTGTTTGTTGTTTGCGAAAATTAATTTGGATGATGATGAATATGATTTGTACTTACGATTATTCGACATCATTAATCAACAAATTAGACAGCCAGATTTGTTGGTGTATTTGCATAATCCTATTGAAAAACTACAATGGAATATTTTAAATAGAGGCAGGAGTTATGAGCAAAAAATTGAAGATGATTATTTAAAATTATTGAGTGAAGCATATTTAAAGTACTTACATGCAAATACGCATTTACGTATTTTATTGGTTGATTGCTCGGCTATTGATTTTGTGAACAACCAAGCCCACTACGATAGTTTAGTAAATGTAATTAGCAAAGAGTATCAGCCAGGAATTCATCATATTAATTTTTTAACTTAATTAATCGGAGTTAAATTGTTAAAGAGTTATTTTTCTGAAAGAAATAATACATATTTGATATTTTATTGCAACATTCAATTTAACGTATTTAATTATTCAAATCAAATATCATCACTATACTTTTACCCATGCCCGAAGCAAAAAAAATAGGTACAATAATAAATACCATTTTAAACATATACCCACCAGTACTTATTTTACTAGTGGTGTATGTGCAGGTGGTTTTGGCTGGGCTTAATTATTCTCTTTTTGATAGCCGCGAGTTGGCCATTTTATTGTGTTGGATACCACTTTTTACAATTCCCATTTATTACATTAAAAAGCCAGCACTAAAAAAGATTATTATTACATTTTTTTTTATTGAAGGGTTTATAAACCTTGCTCATTTATTGGTTTTAAAAGGTCCAATTAACGCTTCAAGTTTATTTATTATTTCCAATACAAATACCAGTGAAGCATTAGCGTTTTTCGAATTAAAATTAAACGTTATTATGCTTTTAATTATCCCATATATTGGTTTTTTTATTTGGGCAATTCATAAAGGAATTCAAAATAAAATAGTTAAACTAAACAAATATGTGGTGGCTTTGGTTATCATATTTTCAATAGTGTTTATAGGTGAAAATATTGCTAACGAGCGTTTTATTAGAAAAGGTATTCCGCAAACAGAAGAAGCACTTGTATCATTAGTGCAAGAAATGAAATCGTTTAATGCACTAAAAAAACGAACTATAATACCTGTAAACGCACAAGTAAATTTGCCAAAAAACAAGCAACAAACATTTGTATTAATTATTGGTGAATCGTGTAACAGGAATCACATGTCGATTTACGGTTATGATAAAAATACTACACCAAAACTTGCAAAACGTGATGACGTAATTGTTTATAAAAATGTAGTGAGTCCATACTCCAATACCATTAGTTCTGTATTGTCTATTTTAACCGCATCAAACCTCGATAATAAAATTAGTTTTGATAAAAGTACCAGTATTATTGATGTATTTCATTCGGCCGGATTTAAAACTTATTGGCTTTCTAACCAATCTCCTATTGGTGTTTGGGATAATGCTATATACAATTTGGCACAAACTACCGATAACAAAACTTTTGTAAATAATAAAGGAAATTCATCTTTTGAAAGCACTTACCTAGCCTCGCATGATGGTGAGCTTTTAGCTCCTTTTAACAACATCTTAAACAACAACCATAATAAATTAATTATTGTTCATCTTATGGGTAGTCATTCTGCTTATGCCAAAAGATACCCCACCGAATTTGATTTATTTAATAATCATTCCAATAATAAACAACGGCTTATAAACGAGTACGACAATTCTGTATTGTATAATGATTTTATAATGGATAGCATTTTTAGTTTACTAAAATCACATAGTTTGGTTGATGGCAAAGAATTGGTTTCATGTATTTATCTTTCAGATCATGGCGAAAATGTCTATGACGAAAACGATAATGTTGGCCATGATTATGCGGGTGCTATTCCTAAATCTAATGTTGAAATTCCTTTTATGGTTTGGCATTCTTTGGGCTATAAAAATATGTTTCCCGAAAAAACAAAAGCTATTCAATTAAATAAGCACTTACCTGCTGTTAGCGATGATTTGTTTCATACCATTATAGATTTAAACAACATTACTTATGATGGACTGCTGAATGATAGAAGCATAATAAATCCACAATTTAACAGCGCAAGAAAACGGATTTTAGAGGATAATTTAGATTATGATTTAAAATAATTACTTCACTTTTATAGTACCAATTATTTTAACTTTAAACTTTCGGTCCTTTAGGTTGTAAAGGCCTAATTTCTAAATTTACAATATGAAAATTATCTGGCGTTTGCAGTGCATAGATAATATTAGCCGCTACATCATCGGGCATTAGCATGTAATCATGTGGTTTTATACTTTCTACGTTTCTAAAAAAATCTGTCTTAGTACTTCCAGGATAAATACACGAAACTTTAATTTTAAAATCACGCACTTCTTTAAACAACGATTCGCTTAAGCCTTTAACAGCCCATTTACTTGCACAATAGGCCGAAACCTGCGGCATGCCATCAAGTGCAGCAGTTGATGCAATATTTATAATATGGCCAATTTGTTGTTTTTTCATTATAGGCAAAACTTGTTTGCAGCAATAAAAAATACCATTAACATTGGTATTAAACATGTCATCCCACTGCTGATAAGTGGTATCTTCAAGCATACCAAAATATCCTAATCCGGCATTGTTTACCAACACATGAATTTGATTGTTTGATGCAATAAATATTTGTGCAAAAGCGCTTTCAACAGAAGCTACATTTCTTACATCACAAGGTATAAAAGTATAGTTTTTGTGTTCGATAACATTTCCTCTTCCTAACCCAAATACTATGGCACCACTATGCAATAACTGTAATGCTGTTTGATAGCCAATTCCTTTGCTTACACCTGTAACTACTGCAATTTTGTTTAATAAATCCATGTTGTAAATTGTTGGTTCAAAAATAACCGTAAAGTGCACAACTAAAAATTTGATATTTATTATCAACTTAAAGTATCCTTTTTTTAGATTAAAATCCATTTGATTGATATTGCGGAATTTAAGATGATCGCATACTAATCAACTGCAAACAAATGGTTTAAAAGCAATCTTTCATTTCTTAAAATTATCTAAATATTTAATTTGTTTTAGCTTATAAAGCCTTTAGGCTTGATGGTTTCGCATAGTTTCTTAAATTTGCCTTAATGTCTGAAATTAAACCTTTAATTCTTGTAAGTAATGATGATGGTATAACTGCTCCAGGAATAAGAAACCTGGTAGATGCCATAAAACATTTAGGAGAAGTAGTAATTGTAGCACCTGATAGCCCGCAAAGTGCAATGGGCCATGCAGTAACAATTAGCAAGCCTTTACGCTTAAATAAAACAGATATTTATGGTGATATTTTAGCCTACCAATGTAGTGGCACACCAGCAGATTGTGTAAAGCTTGCGGTTGATAAAGTATTAAAACGCAAACCAGATTTAATGGTTTCGGGTATAAATCATGGAAGTAATTCTAGTATAAATGTATTGTATAGTGGCACCATGAGTGCTGCAATGGAGGCCGCAATTGAGGGCATTCCGGCAGTTGGCTTTAGTTTGTGTGATTTTGCTTACGAGGCTGATTTTTCGTTGGCAAAAAAAGTAGCCACACGTATTGCCCAAAATATTTTGCATTATGGATTACCCACAGCTACTTTGCTAAATGTAAATATTCCTAAAATTACTGAGGCGGAATTTAAAGGAGTAAGAATTTGCAGACAAGCAGTAGCAAAATGGAAAGAAGAATTTGATGAAAGACTAGATCCAAACGGAAGAAAATACTATTGGCTAACGGGTGAGTTTATTAATAATGATACCGGACATGATACAGATGAGTGGGCTTTGGCCAATAACTTTGCAAGTGTGGTTCCTGTAATGTTTGATTTAACTGCACACCATGCTATGCCGCGTTTAAACGTTTGGGATAATAATATTAATTAATGAGGATAAAAGATAGTTTACTTATTGGTTTTCCCGCAGGATTAGCTGGGCCAATCATTGGAATTTTAGTGTTTTATTACGTTAATTTTAGCCACAGCGAATTTTTAAGTTTTTTTAAAATGGCTGCCCAACAAAATATGCTATCGCCATTACTTAGTTTATGTGCTGTAATTAATTTAGGCGTTTTCTTTTTGTTTATTCGCCTTAACCATTTGCGTTCGGCACGTGGTATTATTTTATCTACCTTTTTATATGGTATAATTATTATTGGGTTAAAGTTTGTATTTTAACTCAACCCAAATTAAGCTAGTTATCTTAAGGTCGTAAACAGGTTGTTTGTAAAATAATGGAGTCAATCCATTGGCGCTGCTTTTCTTCACTAAAATGCCTTGCGGGCGTATCTAGCTTGCATATACGAATGTTTTTATCATTACAATGTTTGGCTAATTTAGTTACTTCCGATTTTATATTAGGCATTCCATTAAAAGTTTTACGCGTAAAATAAACAGCTTTTAAATTTGGTAAACTGTCTACCAATTTTATCAAATCAAAAAAAGTTTTAGCGGTTAAATCAATAAAATCTTCTTCTAATAATTCTTCTTCACCATCTTCAACTGCTAATGTTTCTATCACATCCATAAAATCAATTTTATACTTATGCATAAACGCTTTTTTATCGGCTAAAGAGCTATCTTTTAAAGGCAGTTGTTTAAAGCAAATGGGTAATAAATGCCATAAAAAATTACGTGGGCGGCCAAAGAAAAAATCACCAGAATGATCATGATTATGGGTAAAAGTGCCTAAAATTAATATTTCAGTTTGTGGATTTACTTGGTGCGAAACGAATTTATTAGTTAAAATGGGCATAATGATTTTAAATATTGCAGCGAATGTAAACACATTACCAATATTTTTAGTTGATTTGCCCTATTAAGTTTTATACCATATCATGAAAAATATTTTAATTACACTTACCGCCTTAGCCATTACCATACAATTAAAAGCTCAACCTGCATTTATAAAAGACTCGCTTGATTCATTTATTAAACGTGAAATGCAACGCTGGCAAGTACCTGGTTTAGCAATAGCAATTGTTAAAGATGGACAAGTAGTACTAGAAAAAGGTTATGGTGTAAAGCAATTTGATAAGCCAAATGATAAAGTTGATGAAAATACTTTGTTTCAAATAGCCAGTAATACCAAAGCTTTTACGGGAACTGCTATTGCTTGGCTTGATAAAGAAAATCGTTTATCGCTTGATGAAAAAGTAACTACATACTTACCATATTTTAAATTGTATGAACCAATATCAACCCAATTATGTAATGTGCGCGATATTTTGTGCCACCGCATAGGCACACAAACTTTTCAGGGTGATTTTTTAAATTGGGGAAGCAACTTAACACGTAAACAAATTGTGGAAGGATTAAGCCGCACAAAACCTGTAAATCCATTTAGGTATAAGTATGGATATAATAATGCTGGTTTTATTACCGCAGGCGAAATTATTTATGCAGTAACAGATACCACTTGGGATGATTTTTTGGTGAGTAGATTTTTTAAACCAATGGGATTAAAACGTACAAGTACTTATCATTCTAATATAGCAAATGATAATAATGCATCTGTTCCGCATACTTTGGTTGATGGAAAATTGGTAAAAATGCCTTACACCAATATTGATAATATGGGTGCAAGTGCTTCTATAAACTCGTGTGTTAGTGATATGAAATATTGGTTGTTATTACAATTAAATAATGGACAGTTAGATGGAAAACAAATTATACCTGCCAATGTAATTGCCGAAACACGTAAATCAAATATGATAGTGAGTGATGTTAACAGTAGATTTTTTAAAAGCAAACATTTTGCAACATATACTTTAGGCTGGCAAATGAATGATTACAATGGTCGCAGGGTAATTGAGCATGGAGGTGGAGCTAATGGTTTTGTTACCAAAACAGAATTTATTCCTGAAGAAAACTTAGGTGTAATTGTTTACACCAACTCTGATGCAAATAGTCTTTATGATGCATTGTGCAAGCAAGTGTTAGAAGCGTATTTAGATATGCCTTACCGCAATGTTAGTGAAATGTATTACACCAACTCACAAAAAAATAAACAAGCAACTGCTGAGAACTTAAAAGCCATTAATGATACCATTGCTTTAAAAAATAAACCATCACTTAAACTAACCGACTATTGCGGAACGTTTAACAATAGTTTATACGGAAAAGCAGAAGTAAAATTGGTAAAAGGTAAATTACAATTGCATTTGGAGCATCATCCAAACAATATTGGTATGATAACACATATTGCTAACGATCGTTTTTTATGTACTTACACAGATGTTACATGCGGGGTTGAACCATTAAGTTTTAAAATTGAAAATAATAAGGTACAAAGTGTAACAGTTAAAGTAGCAGATTTTATTGATTACTTAAGTTACGAGTTTATAAAAGAGTAAAGTAATTTGCTTTTTTTATAACGGTTTATCAATGTTGTTTAATCCACTAAGAAACCTTGTTAATTCACCTAAGGGAGCTAAACCTTCCTTTCCATATTTATTGTAATTATCCCATATTTTATTTTCGGGTAAAAATACCTCTATAGCATTTTGGTCTGGGAAAACTTTGTAGTCGAAATATGGTAAACCTATGCCAATATATCCGGTGTAGTAATAGGTAATATTATTGGCGGTACAATAGTTTAGTTTTAGTAAAATTAAATATTTGCCAAGGCTATATTTTTTATAGCTGGGGTGATAGGCATTAATTATTCCTGCAATACTTTTTAAGCCTTTATCAAAACAACCAAAAGCAATAAGCAAATCGCCATCATAAACTTTTATCACATACGAGTTAAAAAAGTTATTGGTACTTTGTCCATATAAATTAGCATGAATTGAATCAGCGTGGTCAAACGATACATGATTTCGGTATAAGCTAAATAGCTCTTCCATTTCTGAGGTAATTTCTAATGGCGAAATGGTATACCTAAATGATTTATTGAGCTTTGAAATTTTTTGTGCTGAATTACTTAATTTAACACTTGGTAAATGCGTGCGCAACCAAAATACATCATGCCAAGTGTTGCTGTATTCTATATAATTTGTGGTGAAAAGTAACTGTCCATAACGGTAAAATCCATTAGCTAAAAATGCATCTAAAAGTTCTCCTGTAACAGGAGCTACTGCAATTAACTCTTCCTCGTGTATGTACATAGTTATTTGTACAAACATAATAAATTGTTAAGTTTAATGCAGGCAAAATTTATAGCTAAGTATCATCACTTATGTTGATTTTAAGATGAATAATGCTTTTTTGTTTTTCTAATTCATTTCTAAATTATCTTTGCATCATCATGAAAAATATACCAAAGCCAAAATTGGGTGATTATCCCGAGTATTTTGAGAAGTATTATAGCAACCTACCTGCTGATGCAAATTTACTTGAGCTTTTAACCAAAAGCAATATGGATACGATTGATGTGGTTACATCTGTTGATGAAGAAACTTTACAATTTAGATATGCCGAAGGTAAGTGGAGTATCCGTGAAATTATTCAACATTTAATGGATAGCGAAAGGGTATTTGCTTACCGTGCAATGCGCATTGCTAGAGGTGATAAAAGCGAAAATCCGGGTTACGATGAGAATGAATATGCTGCAAATAGTTTTGCAGATGATCGCAACATTATGGATATGGTTAGAGAGTTTAGTTTGTTAAGGGCAAGTACCATCGAGTTGTTTAAAAGCTTAAACGATGAGGCGCTTCAACAAATAGGCTTTGCCAATGGCTATAATGTAACTCCTGCTGCTATTGGTTATGCAATTGCAGCACACGAAATGCATCACTTAAAAGTAATCGAACAAAAATATTTACCTAACTAAACCTACGCTTTAGTTTAATACTTTTTGGTAAAAAAATGTTAGTTTTTATAGTTACTGGGAGTTAGTGTTTATCATTAACTCTCCGTAATTTAAATTTATTTATTTGCCGGTTTGGTAATACAACTTAGGTGATATTTTTTTGCACATGGCATCAATATCATCCCACGCTTTTTGGGCAAGCGATCCTCTTAACCCAGAGTTATATACTTCTAAATCTCCGTTTCCAATAGATGTATTTGTTTTAATAAGTCCGCTAGGTTTAAAAACAATAAAATAACCACTATCTGTTTTTGTACCAGTTACTTCAACCTTAATTTCTGTTAAGCCAATAGTTTTAGCTTTACTAGTAATATGGAATGATGTTTTTTCGTTTGTGGCAATGCTATAATGGTTGCTTTGCATGTGTTTAATTACCGTGCTTTTGCAACTATCAATAGATGGGTTTTTAAGTAATAATGCAATTTTGGTGGCTTTTTTGGGTGCTTTATTAGCTACCCAGTTACTTTCGATGGCTGTTAAGTTTAAAAATAAAACAAACGCAATTAATGTTTTCATAGTTGTTTAATTTAATGTAAGTAATACATGTTTTTAAATACCTGGATAAATCCGGTATTTGGTTTTAAACAACGTTTGTGCTAGGGTGGGGGGTAAGCAACAAAACTTATAATATAAAGGTTTAATGTTCGTTTTAGTAAACAATAAACCTGTTGTATTGTTTTTTATTAGTAGCACTTTTTTGTTAAAAACTTACCAAAAAGTAACTACAGTTTATAAAAATATAATACAAAAAAAAAGCCGAAATATTATTTCGACTTTTGGTGGGAGTAACAGGGTTCGAACCTGTGACCCCCTGCTTGTAAGGCAGGTGCTCTGAACCAGCTGAGCTATACTCCCAATGTTTTAAGAACTACTCATTGCGGTTAAATGTCTTTTTAAAGATACCCTTTCCGTTTTGAGGTGTGCAAATATATGTTTGATGTTTATAAATACAAACGCATACTAACTTTTTTTTTAAAATATTTGCAACCTGCTGAACATCAAAAACTATTTTTATACCAATATGCAAAATAAACCAATAAAATATATCCTTTACTTTTTTGCAGTGCTGTTTTTATTAGTAATAAGCATTATAGGATACCTTTTGTTGAATAAACAAGAAATAAAAAATTACGCATTAAGCCAATTAAACGAGCAATTAGATGCCAAAATTAGTATCAATAATATAGAAATTGCACTTTTTAAGCAGTTTCCTAAAGTTAGCTTGGATATGCACTTGGTTCGCATTACAGATCCAACTCAGCCTAAACAGTTTTTAATGCAAGCAGAGCATGTATATGTTGGTTTTAATATTTATGATATTTTGCGTAAGCAATATAAAATTAAGTTAATAGCCATTGACAGTGGCCAAATTAACCTTTATACCGATTTGGCTGGCAAGTCAAATTATAACATTCTTAAGCCAAGTAGCAATACCCAACAAACAGATCAAGCGTTTTTGTTTAGCTTAAATGAAGTAAAACTTAATCAAGTTAATGTTGTGTATATAAATCGTAATATTAAACAACACTACGATTTACGTCTTCAAAACATGCTTTTTAGTGGTGATTTTAGCGATAAAAGTGAATTGATAAATTGTAAAGGATTAGTGTATGCCCGTAAGATAAAAGCAGATAAGTTTCAGTTTGCAAAAAATAAATTAATAACGCTTGATTTGGCTTTGGCCATCAATAAAAAAACGGATACTTATACTTTTAGTAAAGGCTTTATTGATTTAGATTTATTGCAATTAGATTTATCAGGAAGCATAAGTACTAAATCAACATCTACTTTTTATGATTTAAAAGTTGGTGCACGTAAGCTTGATATTCCTGGTATGTTAAGTTTAATTCCGGGTAATTTAAATCTACCTACCGAATTAAAAAGCGAAGGCCAATTATACTTCACGGGTGCAATAAAAGGTGAGTCGTCAGTTAAATTAAACCCAGCAATTAATTTTACTTTTGGTGTAAAAAATGGCAAGCTACAAAATGGCGATGGACTAAGTATAAACGACATTAGTTTTGATGGTGAATTTGGCAACGGAAAAGCCCACAATGCAAAAAGTAGTATGGTTAAATTAGATAACCTTTTATTTACTTTAAACAACGGAAAAGTAAAAGGTAATTTGCTAATTACAGACTTTACAAATCCGCAATTAACTACAAACTTAGCTGGTAATATGAAAGCCGAAGACTTAGTAGCTTTCTTAAAATTAAAGCAGCTAAAGCAAGCTAATGGTACTATTAGTTTTGATATAAACTTTGAAGGAAAATTATCAAACGTAAGTGCAAATAATTGGTTGCAAAATAAGGCATCGGGCAATATTGATATGGCTTTAACCAATATTGTGCTTGAAGATAATAATGAGGTAAAAGAATTTAATGCATCATTTAATGTTAATGATAAGGATGTAGTAATTAATAAACTAGAAGCTACCATTAACCAATCGGATATTAAGGTTAGCGGAACTCTTAAAAATTTGGTGCCTTACTTGCTGGTTAAAAATCAACCTTTAAATGCTCAAATTGTTTACCAATCAAATTTTATCGATATTAATAATTTTGCATTATTTGGAGCAGGTAATAAAGACACCACCAACACTGGATTTTCGCTACCTGATAATATTACTATTTCGGCAAAAGTATCAGCCAATAAACTGGCGTATAATTTATTTACTGCACAAAATGTAAGTGGTAAAATGGATTGGCATGATAAAATTATTGTTGTAAATGATTTGGTGGCTCAAACCATGGAAGGCGAACTTAAGTTAGATGGACAGATTGAAAACGCGCCTGATGGAAGGTTTTTAATTACAGCTTCTACCAAACTTAAATCGATTAATATGACTAGGCTGTTTAAAGAATGTGATGACTTTGGACAAAAGGAAATCACCCAAAAGCATGTAAAAGGAAAACTAAGTGGCGAGATTAATTTTGTAGGTGTATGGAGTAAAACATTTGATTGTGATTTAAATAAACTATATGCGTTAAGCAAGGTTGCAGTAAGTAATGGTGAGTTAATTAACTACCAACCATTAAATGCGCTTGGCAAGTATATTGATGTGAATGAATTACGCAACCTTAAATTTGCCGACTTAAATAACACCATCGAAATAAAAAATAAAACCATTTATATTCCTCAGTTTGTAATACAAAATAATGCGTTAAATATTACTCTAAGTGGCACTCATTCTTTTGAAAACTTTGTAGATTATAAGTTAAAAATTAAGTTGAGTGAATTGCTTAAAAACAAACGTAAAAAGATAAACAACGAGTTTAATGAAGAAGAGGCCACATCAGACCGTGGCGTAAATCTTTATATGAGCATGAAAGGTCCAATTGATAATGTTGTTATATCATACGATAAAGTTGGAACCAAGCAAAAAATTACCCAAGAAATTAAACAAGAAAAGCAAAATATTAAAGAGCTTTTAAAGAAGGAATTGGGAATAGATAGTAAGAAAAAAAGTGATATAAAAGAGAAAGAAAAAGATGACGAGGAGTTGGAGTTTGAGCCCGAATAATTAATTAAGGTATTTTGCTACAATGGGCATTCTTCGGCCAGGGCCAAATGCCTTACCCGAAATCCGAAGAACTGGTGGTGCTTGTGCTCTTTTCCATTCGTTGGTGTTAATCATACGCAATACACGTTTAACTAAATCTTCTTCAAAGCCTAAAGCAATAATTTCTTTTGGGCTTTTAGTCAACTCAATATACAATCCTAAAATAGCATCTAAAATTTCGTATTCGGGTAACGAGTCACTATCTTTTTGTTCGTGCCTTAACTCTGCCGAAGGAGCTTTAGTAATGCTGTTTATTGGTATTATTTCTTCATTACGGTTAATGTAATTTGCCAAATCATACACTTCTGTTTTATACAAATCACCAATTACAGCAATACCGCCACACATGTCTCCGTATAGTGTTCCGTAACCTACCGCAAGTTCGCTTTTGTTTGATGTGTTTAATAAAATATATCCAAATTTATTGCAAAGCGCCATCAGTATTACACCACGGCTGCGTGATTGTAAATTCTCTTCGGTAATGCCAAAAGGTAAGTTATTAAAATATGGATTTAGTGTGTCAATTAATGTTTGATAGGTGTTTTCTATATTAATAATATCATATGGCGTACCTAAGTTTTTTGCAAGTGCAATTGCATCATCAATACTGTGCGTGCTAGAATATTGCGAAGGCAATAAAACCGCTCTTACATTTTCTGGTCCAAGTGCTTTGGCTGCTAATGCTACTACAACAGCCGAGTCTATTCCACCGCTTAAGCCTAATGTAGCCTGTTTAAATCCTTGTTTAAAAAAGTACTCTCTTATGCCCAAAACCAATGCATCATGCACATTTGCAATACTACCTTTAGTGTTTTGGGTTGATGCTTGTAATGGTGTTATTGTAGAAGTGTTTTTATCGATATTAAGGTTATAGTTTCTACATTCTTCTTCAAATAATGTAAACGTATCTACAACTTTATTTTCTTGATTAAGTACCATACTACCACCATCAAAAATAAGTTGAGTTTGAGCACCCACTAAATTCACGTAAAATAATGGTAACTTGTATTTGCTAACATTCGTCTGCATTACTTTTACCCGCTCTTCGGGTTTGTATTTACTAAATGGCGATGCAGCAATGTTTATCATCACATCGGGTTGATGCTTAAATAACTCGTCCATCGGATTTATTTGGTACAAAGGATTGTCGTTTACATTCCATAAATCTTCACAAATGGTAAGTGCAATTTTTACATCATTAATGGTTACTATTCTAAATTCGTTGTTTGGTTCAAAATAGCGGTATTCATCAAAAACATCATAGTTAGGTAACAATGTTTTATGCACTACATCTTGCACTTTTCCTTCAGCCAATACGTATGCAGAATTGTATAAATCTTTACCACTTGCATTATTGTTTTTTGTTGGCGAGCCAACTATTGCAGCAATACCTACACATTGTTTTGCAATGGTATCAATACTGTTTTCGCACTGTTCAATAAAATCATTAAATACTAAAAAATCACGAGGCGGATAACCACAAATACTTAACTCAGCAAAAACTATAACATCTATTCCTTGTTGTTTTGCAGCTTGTATATGGCTAATTATTTTATTGGTATTAAATTCAAAATTACCCGTATGGTAATTAAGTTGGGCAATACTTACATTAAGTTGTTTGGTACACATTAAAATAAAACTCCAAGGTTTAAACTAACAGCATGCATTTTGGCTTTCCAATTATCTTCAACAGTAAAGTTGGTTAATGCATTGTTATACCTTAATCCGGCAACCAATAATGTGGTACCAAAAATATTGTACTTAATACCAGCACCAATTATCATTGAAGTTCTAAAAAATGCCAAATCATCATCAAAGTTTCTGGCTGGTGTTGCGTTTGATTCTATTTTGTAATTATCCGCATTATCAGGATTGTTTACATTTACTTCAGTTAAGTTTATTCCTGTACTTTTAATATCAGCTTTTCCTCTAACCAATGCACTAATATCAAGTCCAAACTCCGCATAATACCTAAAATAACCAATCTCGTTGGTGCGCATTTTTATCATAAGCGGTATACTTAAATACCTTGCATGGTAGGTGTAGTTAATATCTTCAGGTGCATTAATGTTACCATTTCTGGTAACTACGGCATCTTTAACTTTTAGCTCGCCCGCAAAACTTGCCACTGTTAATTCGGTAGAAAACGCATAGTTTTCAGTAAAATAATAGTCAAGCATTAAGCCATATGCGGCATTAATACGGCTGCTGCCATTTTCAATTCCTTTACTTTCGGTAGTAACCCAAGTAAGTTGTGGCGAAAATTTTATACCCAGTTTTATCTGTGCATTAGCTGTGTGTGCAAAAGCACTAATAATACAGCATGTAGTAATCAACTTCTTCATTATAATTGTAGGATGGTTTATAAAATCTTTGGCAATATAACTATATGGGCGCTAATATGCATAGCCTTTATCATTTCTGCTTGTAATGGTTGCAATCAATCAAAGTTTAAACACGCACGTGATACCATCAAAGCACCTGTGTATGTAGTTAAACTAGAGCGATTTGATAACGAATTGTTTGATGCAGACACCAATAACCTTGAAGCAGTATTGTATCACTTACACCAAAAATATGGTGTGTTTTATACTTCGTATGCAAATGATATTATGCGTATGCCTTATAACCCAGATGATACTTTGTTTGTTAAACCCATGCGCATGTTACTTGGCATTGAAAGGCTGCAAGAGTTACACCATATTGTTGATAGTAACTTTAAAGATGTTAGCGATATGGAGCATGATTTAAGTGTGGCCATGGGTATCTATCATCAAGAGTTTCCATCGGCTACCGTTCCACGATTTACTGCATTTATAAGTGAGTTTGGTAATGGCAATGTTATTTATGATAGTATGTTGTGTATCGGTTTGGATTTTTATATGAACAAACGATTTGGTGATTTTTACCGTAGCCTAGATATGCCTGAGTTTATGGTGGCTAAAATGCAACGAAATTATATTGTACCCAATACCATAAAATCTTTAGGAATTGGTTTAACTGATTTTCAAACTACCAAAGACAAACGTTTTTTAGCGCAAATGATTGTTGAGGGTAAAATAAGGTATTTTATGAAAGCATTATTACCCAATATTGCTGATACAGTTGTGATGGGCTATACCAATAAACAATTGGCATGGTGCCAAAATGCAGAGGTTGAAATATGGACACATTTTATTGATAAAAATATTTTGTATGAAAGTGAACCAAATAAATTTATGCGCTATTTAAATGATGGTCCTTTTACGGTAGCAGAAGATGTTCCTAAAGAATCATCGCCAGCGATTGGTGCTTGGATTGGATGGCAGATGGTAAACAAATACATGGTCGAAAACCCTAATGTAACTTTACAACAATTGATGTTAGAAACAGATTTTGAGAAAATTTTAAAACTAAGCAAATATCGTCCAAAATAATTATTTCTTATTTTGTTAAATTTTCTATATTTATATTGTATAATTGTGCATACAAATACCATTTTAGTTTAATTTTTTAAGTATTTATGGATAAAATAAATATTGTAGTTTATATAGTTGCAGCACTTTGTTTACTTTATTTAGTGTTGGTGTTTGTAGTTGAAAAAATTAAATTTAGTAAATCAAGTGCTAAAATTACTAAGGCGCAATTAGAATATAAAGAAGCCAAGGACTTGCTTGAAATTAATAAACAAAAACTTATTGGATATATTGGTGATGTATATGGGCACAACTACGCGCACATGGTTAGTATGGGTATGTTATGGCAAGGTATGCCGCTAAATTTATTAATGTTGGCTAAGGGTAGGGCTGATAATGTTAAACAAACTGCAGATACAAGAGCCATTACACAAACATGGATTTATGCTACTTTTGATGAACAGACGGGTTCGCATAAACCAAAATTAGAGGTGATTTTAAAAAATAACCTCGTTGATAGTTGGGTTGAATTAAATTAAAATTTAAAATGGCTTTTAAAAACTATTACGATATTTTAGGATTAGACAGCAATGCAGATACTGCCGAAATAAAGGATGCATTTAGAGCACTTACTGCTAAGTATAGTTCTGCTACAAATAAAAAAGACGAGTTTAGCCAGCAAATGCTGCAAAGCTTAAATGAGGCTGTAGAAGTTTTAGCCAATCCTACTAAGCGCAAAGAGTATGATCAAACCCGAACGTTATTAGATGAAAACGTAAAACTTACGCTAGTCCATCAAGACATTAAACAACAAGATGCACTTAGAATTTCTGATTCCATACAAAAACATTTTGAACAAGAAAAGTTAGTAAATGCTAAACAACAAGCATTATTAATAGCTAAAAATACTCAACCTAAAGTTAGTTTTTCATCAATTAAAGTTATTTTTTGTTTGGTAATAATTACAGGCACTTTATATTATTACAATCCCGAGTATTTTGCTTTTGTAAAAGGTACTCCAATTTCTGAACAACGCTCTTACGAGTGGTACACTACGGATACTACTTTAATATATTCAAAAGCTAAATCAAAATCAAAGGTGCTTCATGGAGTGTCCGCAGGTACTGGTTTTAATGGAATTTCAGAAACTACCTATTACATTAAAGTGGCTTTTACGGATAGAAAAGGTAATAGCAAATCAGGATACATAAATAAAAAGCTATTGCAAAAAAAGAAGGCAGATATTGGCTCTGTATTAGAAGGCGGTTATTAAGATTGAATTAGTTTTTTCGGATGATTACAACTACCAATTAATATGAAGAGATTCGGCTAATTTTGATAAATCTTTTACCACAATTTCATTTAAATCTATTCCATTTATTAGTCGGTGTTGATGCTGCATATATTCTGGTTCGCCAGGAATAATTACAGGATTTGATGCATCAATTGGTGTAGCAGATTTAAACCTATCAATCCAATTATCCATATCATTTTTAAAATCTGCTGCAGGTCTAAATGCATCAATGCGCATGGCACCTAAAAAATGTCCAATACCTTTGCCTGGCAAGTTTGGCAATGGATTTAAAAACGAAACAAAAGGTGGTACCCATGGTCCGTAATTTGCTCCACTTAACACTCCACTAAAAATATCAACCACAGCGCTAAGTCCAAAACCTTTATGTCCGGCATTGGTTGCTCCGCTTCCAAGTGGTAATAATGTGCCACCATTTTTTAATGCATTTGGGTCGTCAGTATCATTACCTTCTTTATCTTTTATCCATCCTAATGGCACTTTTTTATTGGCACGTTGTGCAATTTCTAATTTGCCATTTGCCGCTGTAGATGTGGCCATATCAACCACAACTGGTTGGTGCTTACCTGCCGGAAAAACATAACACATTGGGTTAGTTCCAAGCATTCGTTCTTTGCTATTTGTAGGTGCTACCAATGGACTTGCATTGGTCATTGCAATACCAATCATATCATGCTCCAACGCTAACATAGCATGATAAGCAGCAATACCAAAATGATTTGAGTTTTGAATAGCAACCCATCCTGTACCAACTTGTTTGGCTTTATCAATGGCTATTTGCATGGCTTTGGGTGCCACGGTTAAACCTAATCCTTCGTTGGCATCTATTGTTGCTGTTGATGGAGTTTGATGCAATATTTTTATGGTTGGATTAAAGTTTGCCCTTTTTGCTTGATGCAACCTTACATAGCCAGAAAGCCTCGCTACGCCATGTGAATCTATTCCCCTTAAATCTGCTAGTAATAATACATCTGCAGCAAGCTTTGCATCATCAATTGGCATTCCGCAATTTAAAAAAACTTGTTGCGTAAAGGTGTGTAGTTTTATGTAATCTATATTCATTAAATACTATTTAAAACTATTACAATCCTTGGGCTAATACATCTGCAATGTGCAATGTTTTTAAGTTAATTCCCTTGTGTTTTATATAACTATCTAATTGCATTAAGCAACTGTAATCTGTACTAATAATATATTCGGCACCAGTGGCTAAAGCATTCTCTACTTTTTGTTCGGTCATAGCAATTGATATGGGTTCGGCTTTTACAGCAAAGGTTCCTCCAAATCCGCAACAAGTTTCACAGTCGGCCATTTCTACTATTTGTAATCCTTGCACTTTGTCAAGTAATTTTCGGGGTTGAGATTTAATGTTACACTCACGTAAGGCACTACACGAATCATGATAAGTAGCTTTGGCTGTTAACATACTGCCTAGATCTTCCACTTTCATTACGTCAATTAAAAACTCACTCAATTCAAATATCTTTTTTTGTAATTGTCTAAATCTGTTATGATGTGAGGAGTTTTGAAATAAAAAATCGTAAGAGTTTCTTATCATACCAGTACAACTTGCCGATGGGCTAACCATGTATCGATTTATATCTGCTTCAGTTAAAAATTTAACACCAACTTCACGGGCTTCATCCCAAAAACCAGCATTAAATGCCGCCTGTCCGCAGCAAGTTTGTTCTACATTATAATTAACTTGACAGCCCACTTTTTCTAAAACCTTAATGGTATTAAAAGCAGTTTGAGGCCTATATTGGTCAATAAAACAAGGTATAAATAAATCTACTTTCATTAAATAGGTTGTGTTGGTAAAGTTTTTATGTTTTTAATACGCGCTAAAAAGAATAATCCTATTATAAAAAATATAGATAATGATACTGCACTTAAACGCATTGTTCCAGTAATGTCGGCTATTATACCATAACTTAAAGTACCAAGTACAATTGCAAATTTTTCGCACACATCATAAAAACTAAAATACGAAACATGGTTAGGTGTATTGGCAGGAATTAATTTAGCATAGGTGCTTCTAAACATTGATTGTATACCGCCCATAACTAACCCCACTACACCTGCAAGTGCATAAAATCCATAAACACTTTTTACAAAATATGCAGCTACACAAATACCTATCCAAATCAACACCATAATAATTAATGAAAAAATATTCCCCTTTTTTTCGCTAACTCTTGCAAATGCCCAAGCGCCTAATATGGCAATTAGTTGAATAATTAATACAGTAACAATTATTTCTGATGTTTTAAGTTTTAACTCTTGCGAACCAAATAAGGTGGCCATATACATAACTGTTTGCAAGCCCATACTTGTAAAAAAGAATCCCCATAAATATCTTTTAATATGAGTTTCTGAGTTCGCTTCTTTTATTTCAATCCATACTTTTTGTAAAGATTTAAATCCTTTACTAAAAACATTACCTTCATATGGTTGTGCCGCACTGTTATCTGGTAGGCTATTAAAAGTAATTTGTGCAAATCCCATCCACCAAATACCAACTGTTACAAATGATAGGCGAGTTGCTAAACTTTCGTAATAAGTGTTGGCCTCTTTAATTGCTTCAGCTTTACTAGTTCCCATCTCCATTAGCGATAATATTTTTGAATATACGGGGAATAATAATCCAGGATTTATAATATTTATTAAACATAATAATAATAAAATTACACTTCCTATATAACCCATGCTAAAGCCTCGTGCACTTACTCTATCGTATAAGTCTGTGGTTACAATTTCGGGTAGGTATGCGTTGTAAAAGATTATACTTCCACTAAAACCAATTAGTCCAAGTATAAAAAGAATTAATCCGAAAAACACATTGCTAGCATTGAAAAAAAACATCAACATACAACTGATGCTTCCTAAATAACAAAAAAACTTAAGGTATGCTTTTTTGTTGCCATTTGCATCTGCTATGCCAGATAAAATAGGGCCAAGCAAAGCCACTATTAAAAATCCTAATGATAAGGAGAAGGAGTAAAGAGATGATGTTTCAAATTGATGCCCTAATAGGGTCAATTGATATGGTCCATCTACAGAAGAGCCGCCATTTATAGCTGCAATTTTACTCATTGCATTAAAATAAGGCGGAAATATTGCTGTGGCTATGGTTAGCGAAAATACTGAGTTGGCCCAATCATACATGGTCCAACCAAATATTACTTTTTTATTATTTAAGGGTGTGCGCATCAACTGCAAAGTATAAAATATTTTACATTTTGCAGTTTTATTGCTTATAAGTTATTGTAAACTTATAAACAATGCGATGGTGTTTTTAATAGCTATTTAAATTAAAACAAATCAATTTTGGTAATGGCATGTAATGGAATCATTAAGCCACTTTTTAAAGTAATTACATCATCACTAGCTGACCAAACGGTGGTTTCTACTTCAAGCAATCCTCCATCGCCCATAAAAAATATTTTGCTTTTGCCTTTGCTACCATTGCCAATTAGCATGGCTTTTTCTACTTGTTCCCTACGAAAATCTTTTTCTTCTTTGGTATTTAAAACATCGTAACTTACAAACTTTACTGTTGCTAGTTCTTCCTTCTCTATAATTTTTACAGGTTCCATTTAAATAGTTATTTTAAGTATACAACTTATAAAAATTATTCTGAAATTGCACATTAAATTTGAATGATAAATATGACCACAGAAAATCAGTCACTTATACTTGGTATTATTACAGATACACAACTAAAGCACAAAAATACGCTATTAGTTGCGCTTAAACCGTATGTGCCAATTGGTGGTTTAGAATTATGCTGCGAGCTAATTATGTATTATAAACTAAATTTACATATTGAAGTAGAGCGCAAGGGTAGATATGGAGATTATCATCCAACTAATGGAAATGGAAACAGAATTACAGTAAATCATAACCTTAATCCTTACGAGTTTTTACTTACATTTATTCATGAACTTGCACATCACACAACCTATTTAAAGTTTGGCCAAAAAGTAGATGGACACGGGAAGGAATGGAAAGAAGAATTTAAACAAAATATTTTACCATTTATAACGCGCGATGTTTTTCCTAATGATTTAAAGTTTGCACTTATTGGACACATGAAAAATCCTAAATACACGCATAGTGCAGATGTTAAATTGTCAAAGGTATTAATGCAATACGACACCAAAAAAGATTATACAACTCTTGATGAATTAAAAGAAGGAGACCTATTTATAATGCCTGGTAAACCTAAGTTAATACTAAAAAAACTAGATACTTTAAGAACCTATACCAATTGCATTGCAGTGGCTTCTAGTAGAATGTATCAAGTGCATACTTTGGCTAAAATTACTCCAATAGCAAACCCTTAATTTAGTGCATCAAAATATTAATTAGGGTTTTAACAAACACGATACTTACAAAGCTGGCAAATACCATACGTATAATGGTATGATTAGCTTTTTGTGCTACTATAACGCCAATTGGAGCAAAAATAAATGTAGCCAAAATCATTGGTATTACTACCGGAAATATGATGTAACCTATTTGCCAAGTTGATACAATTTGATCGGCAGTAGTGCTTAAATTTAGTATACCTACTGCAATTGCAAAAAGCGGAATTACTCCGTTTGATATTGCACTAGCTTTTTTAATATCAATTTTCATTACATCCGTAAAAACGGGGGTCATAATAACACCACCACCTAATCCACTCATTGCAGTTATAATTCCAGCAAAAAAACCTGTTGTTGTTAATCCTACAGGGCTAGCTTTTACATCTGTTATTGATGGTTTTGATTTTGATAAAAACATGCGTAATGCAATAACAAGCAACATGGCCGCAAACACATAATTAAACACTGTCTTACTGTACCAATTACCTGATTTTATTATTACGGTCATAACAACTGCAGTAATTACACCACTAAGCGCGGTGAATAAAATTTCGCGTGGATAAAACTTGCCTAGTTTATACTGCTTATAACTACTTACCGAACCAGAAAAGATAATGGTAAATAAAGAGTTTGCTAAAATAGCTTTAACTAATCCATCACCAGTAATACCCATTTTAGTTAAAAAAAAATCTAAAATTGGAATGTAAACTATGCCACCACCTACACCTAAAAATCCAGATAAAAACGCACCTATCGAACCTAGTAAAAACAATAAAATATAATCTGTGGTACCTAACATTGTTTAACGTTTTTTATAGCTGCAAAATTAATTTTCATTTACATGCATTAGTGTAACTTAAGTTGCACCAATTATTTTTTTGCAATTATTGATTTGTATTTAGGAATATCGTTTAGTAACTTAATAGCTTCTTTCATATCTTCATCATGCTTTGGTGCCATTTCGTAAGCAGCTTTTTGAAAGTAATAACGCTTTGCAATTTCAGCTTCTAGTAAGTTAATAATTTCTATTTTATTTTTTTCTATATCGGCAAGTTTATCATGGTTTAAGTTCTGCTTTAATTTTTGATATTCTACTGAAATAGCTTCGTAATATTTTTCTTCTTCTGCCTTCTTTTTAAACTCTTCTAATGCTTTTTCACTAGCAGTTTGGTAATCATATTTTTTATCTGTTAAAAAGGTTTTAAAGTCGTTAAATTCAGTTTCGGTTAATGCAAATTCTTTAGCAGGTGCAATGCTTGCATGCTTAATGCGGTACTTGGTAGCGTAATCAAATATCAATTGATTAATGATTAAACTTTCGCCAATATTACTTAATGCAAAAGGCTTAGTAGCAATGTCAGGATCTATTCCACCACCATCAAAAACAATACGCCCGTTTTTGGTTTTAAACTCCTTTTTTAAACTATCCGGCACACTGCCTACACTTCCATCTGCATTACGATGGCTGTAGTCTAAAGCTTGTATACATCTTCCACTTGGCGTGTAATATTTTGCAGTAGTAACTTTTAGTTGCGCATTGTAAGTAAGCGGTCTTGTGCTTTGTACCAAACCTTTACCATAAGTTTTTTGACCAATTACCACACCTCTGTCTAAATCTTGTATGCTACCACTCACAATTTCGCTGGCACTTGCACTACCACGGTTGGTTAAAACCACCAATGGTATTTCAGTATCTACCGGTGTGTTAAGCGATCGGTAAATTTTATCCCATTCTTTTACTTTACCTTTTGTACTCACAATTTCTAAACCTTGGGGCACAAATACATTTACAATATTTATCGATTCGTGTAATAAACCTCCTGGGTTTCCTCTTACATCTAAAATCACACTTTTTAAGTTAGCATTTTTCTTGAGTTCTACCAATGCATCACGTACTTCTTTACCTGCATTTGGCGTAAAAGAACCTAGTTTTATGTAACCAATATTTTCAGTAATCATTCCTGAATATGGAACATTTTTTAATTGTATTTCTTCGCGCGTAATTTGTTTTGTTAATTGGCCTTCGCCTTCTCTTTCTATAAGTAATTTTAGCTGCGTACCTGGCTGTCCTTTTAGCAATTTACTAATGTCGGAAGTGGTTTTATTTTTGGTTGATTTTCCTTCTATTTCTAAAATAATATCACCCGCACGTAAATCTGCTTTATAGGCAGGATACCCTTCATAAGGTTCGGTAATAATTACTTGATTGTTTTTTGTACCAACCAAACTT
>JAUCCO010000028.1:0-29216 GCA_034676125.1 Bacteroidia bacterium | reverse complement strand
AATGCAATTGAGTTCCTCTTCATACCTAAAATCAGTAACCAAAAATACCAATTAAACCAAGTTATTGTTGCGCAAAAATCAACATGATAAAGTTCACTAAGCAATTTAAAATAAATTTGGCTAATGTTGTAACACAAAATCAGAAGTGAAAAAACCTGTAAAAAATATAGATTGTACTACTTGCCAAAATATGGCCTTGTCTTCTTTTTGCACATTAAAAAAGGATGAGCTGAGTGATTTAAACGACTATAAGCTAACACACCGGGTTAAAAAAAATCAACTCATTTTTCACGAAGGCGATTTAGCAAAAGGATTACATTGTGTGCATCAAGGCAAAATTAAATTGTACAAAACCATGCATGATGGTAGTACACAAATTTTACGTTTAGCTAAAGATGGCGAATTAATTGGCTATCGAGGGCTTTTGGGTGATGGACATTACATTGCATCTGGTGTTGCGATTGAAGACTCGATTGTGTGCTTTATACCTAAAGAGCGCATTTTTGATTTAATAAAATCGAATATTAAATTTACGATGGAAATTATGTCGAGGTTTGCGGATGATTTAAGCTTGGCCGAAAACAAATCTGTAAGCTACATCCAAAAAGACACCCGGGCTAGATTGGCAGAAACATTACTTTTACTTGAAAAATCGTTTGGCAAAACAAACGAAGACTTTATCAATATTGTACTAACCCGAGAAGATATGGCCAGTATTGCAGGAATGGCCACAGAAACTGCTGTAAGGGTTTTACGCGAGTGGGAAGATGATAACATCATACTACTCTTTAAAAAATACATAAAAATTGTTGATTACGAGCGATTATACACAATTGCTAAACTCGAGGATTAATCAACATTTCACCGATATATATCATTCAATTTGTTGACGCAGGTCAATAAATAGACCGTTTAAACTTACGTGCTTTGTTAACAAATAAATAAGGCATGTTACCAGAAGTAGATATCGTAATTTTAAACCACAACGGCAAACGTTTTTTAGACGAGTGTATCACCTCTGTTTTACAATCTTCGTATCCAAAAAAACAAGTTTACTTGCTTGATAATGCATCAACCCAAGATGATGTAGCTTACGTAACAGAAAAATATCCTGAAGTTAAAATCATACAAAACCCTTTAAACAATGGGTATTGTGCAGCCTATAACCTTTCATTTAAAACCTGCCCAGGCGAATACATTGTATGTTTAAATAATGATGTTACGGTAGCCAAAAATTGGATTGAGAGCATGGTTAACCTAGCAGAATCTGATATGCGTATTGGTGCTATTCAACCCAAATTATTAGACTACAACAAGCCAACTCATTTTGAGTATGCAGGCGGAAGTGGTGGTATGATTGATGTATTTGGATATCCATTTTTACGTGGAAGAATATTTGATACCGTTGAAGAAGATAAAGGCCAGTATGAAGATATAGCACCAGTTTTTTGGACCAGTGGTGCGGCCATGTTCTTACGCAAATCGGCATTAGATGAAAGTGGTATGTTAGATGAAACAATTGTACATCACATGGATGAAATTGATTTATGCTGGCGATTACGTTTGGCTGGATACAGTTTATATGTTCAACCAAAATCAGTTATTAAACACATTGGTGGAGGAACAATTACTACTGCAAGTTTCAAAAAAACATATTGGAACCATCGCAACTCCATTTACATCATGCTTAAAAATTATGAGTTGTTACAAGTAATACGTTTTGTACCAATACATGTATTTTTAGACTATGTGGTGATATTACAAGCTTTAATTAAATTTAATTTTACCAACATTCGTGCAATTTTAACTGCACATGTTTGGCTGATATTAAACACTGGATTAATTATTAAAAAACGTAAAGAAGTACAGCAAAAACGTAAGGTTAGCGACAAACGCATTTTACCTTACATGTATAGTGGTAGCATAGTGTATAGCTACTTTTTAAAGGGTATAAAAACCTTCTCACAAATTAAATCAACAAAACAACATGAAAATAAACCTGATACATCAAGCCTTGAATGGATTAATGGTACTGCAACCGGAAATATTTAAAGACGAAAGAGGCTTTTTTATGGAAACATACCGTAAAGATGCATTTAAAGAATTAGGGTTAGACTTAGAGTTTGTTCAAGACAATCACTCTCGTTCGTCAAAAGGAGTTTTGCGTGGTTTACATTTTCAATGGGAACCGCCAATGGGTAAATTAATGCGTGTAACTTTTGGTGAAGCATTTTTAGTAGCCGTTGATATTAGAAAAAACTCACCAACTTTAGGACAATGGTATGGTGAAATAGTTTCAGCCGAAAACCAGAAAATGGTTTGGGCTCCTGCAGGTTTTGCACGTGGATTTTATACCATGAGTGAGTTTGCCGAAATACAATACAAATGCACAGGATTATATAGCAATTTAGCCGAATCGGGAATTGCATTTAACGATCCAGAAATTGGTATTAAATGGCCAGATGAAAATCCTACATTATCAGAAAAAGATAAAAAAGCACAATCACTTAAAGAATGGTTAGCTAACCCTAACTCAAACCACTTTACTTATGGAAAATAAACACAACGTATTGGTATTAGGTGGTGCAGGATATATTGGGACTGTACTAGCTCCTTTTTTAAACGACAATGGTTGCAATATTACTGTGGTTGATACAAACTGGTTTGGTAATTATTTACCACCACATATTACCTGCCTACAAAAAGATATTTTTGATTTGCATATTGAAGATGTTTCGGGTTTTGATACCGTAATATTTTTAGCGGGTTTATCAAATGATCCAATGGCAGAGTTTTCGCCTAAAGATAATTTTATTTACAACACAGGAATGCCCGCTTACATAGGATTTTTAGCTAAAGAGGCCGGTGTAAAACGATTTATTTTTGCAAGTTCGTGTTCGGTATATGGATACACACACAACAGCACTTTTAGCGAAGATGATGTGGCCATAAGCAATTACCCTTATGGAGTTTCAAAATTACAAGGCGAACGTTCGTTGTTGGCTTTAGCCGATGAAAATTTCTCAGTAGTATGTTTCCGTCAAGGCACAGTTAGCGGATATTCAGAGCGCATGAGGTTAGACTTGGCCATAAACACCATGTTTAAAAATGCCTTAAGCAAAAATGAAATAACACTAAGCAATCCTAAAATATGGCGCCCAATATTAGGTTTAGAAGATTTATGTGAAGCTTATTTACTAGCCATTAATAGTGATTTAAAATTTGGAGAAATTATTAATATCTCTTCATTTAATTCAACCATAGGTGAGTTAGCTAATGAAGTAAAAGCGTTTTTAAAATTAAACTACGATTTAGACATTACCATAACCAACCAAAATGTACAAGATTACCGCAATTACAAGGTAAGCACAGATAAAGCTTTACAATTATTAAACTATAAACCTAAACAAGATGCTCATTCTATTATGCTTAATTTACATCATGCTGTCGATAAGTTCAGCAATTTCGATGATGAAAAATTCTACAATATTTTAGTATTTAAAAATATTGTTTTAAACCAACTCATCAACCAATAATAAATAACTATGAGAAAGGCGATAATAATAGGTGCACAAGGGCAATTGGGAAGTGATATTAACAACCTTTTTACTTCACAAGATATACAAACAATTACTCCTACCCGAGCTGATTTAGATATTACAAACTTAATGCAGGTAAAAGATTTTATGGTACAACACAGGCCCGATGTAATTATAAATACTGCGGCTTACCATAACGTAGATTTATGCGAAGAAAATCCTAAAGAGGCATTAAACATTAACTCTACAGCACCTGCTTTTATGGCCCGCATGTGTAATTATTTAAAAATAAAATTTGTACATTTTAGTACCGATTATGTTTTTGATGGCGAAAAAAATACACCTTACATTGAGCAGGATAAACCAAATCCACTTAATGTATACGGACAAACAAAATACCATGGCGAAAATGCAATTTTAGTTGAAAACCACGCAGCATTAATTTTACGTGTTTCTGCTTTATATGGTGTAAATCCTTGTAGGGCAAAAAATGGTTTAAATTTTATACAACTCATGTTAAAATTGGCTAAAGAAAAGCCAAGTTTAAATGTGGTTGGCGATGAGTTTGTATCACCTACAGCCACAGCAGATATAGCCCAGATAATGCCATTACTATTAAAAAATGAACTTGCCGGAATAGTTCATTTAACTTCAGAAGGTGCATGTAGTTGGCACGAGTTTGCATCAACAATATTTGAATTAACGAACACCAACATAGAAGTAAATAAAGTTGACTCTTCGTTTTTTCCTTCAAAAACTGCTCGTCCAAAATATTCCGTATTAGAAAATACCTCAATAAAAAATAGAGGCATGGCAAGCTTACCACATTGGAAAGATGCTTTACAAAATTACTTAAAACAACAAAACTAAAACATGACAGCACAGGCTCACAAATTTCATATACCAGTTATGGGTATAGGCTTTACTGTAGATACCCCAATTAAGGTTGCAAAATTTGGAATAAATTCTGCCATTTCGATAGTTGAAGATGAATTACTAGAACAAATGCGCAAGCATTATTGCACCATGTATCATTTGCCTTACATCGAAATAACAACTGCGCAAGAGGATTATCGCGCTTTGCGTATTTCTAAGTACTTAAACACGATGGATGAAATCATCAATAAACAAGTTGAAGATTTACGCAAACAGCCATTTTCGAGTCCAATTGTGAAACAATATTTTAGCATGTTGCCAAGCGAAAATAATTTAAAACAACTGTACGATACTTTACCAATTTTAACAGATGAAGAACGCCAAAAGGCAGAAAAACATTTGAAAGAAAGTTGGAACATTGGTGCTATTGAAGTAAATATTATGACCAAGGTGGATAAGCCTATTTTTGATAAAGAAGGGAATCCATTGCCACACGAACAATCTGATGCATCATCAGCATTGCGTGGTTTTGCTCAAAGCAACTTAAGTTCTTCAGTAGTATTTTCAGCAGGTTTTAACCCTAAAATTTACGGCTATTGCGAACGCTTTAAAGATTTTTATCCTGAAGAAAATGGACTATCAAAAAAGAAAATTGTTTTAAAAGTAAGCGATTATCGTTCGGCATTAATTCAAGGTAAATTTTTAGCGAAAAAAGGATTGTGGGTTTCGGAGTTTAGGGTTGAGTCTGGCTTGAATTGTGGAGGCCATGCATTTGCTACCGAGGGTATTTTAATGGGCCCAATACTAGAAGAGTTTAAAAACAAACGTGCAGAATTATACCAAACTTTATACGACATGTGTAATGAAGCACTTATTGCTTCTGGTAAAAATAAATTAGCTGCAAAACCTGGTTTAAAAATTACTGCACAAGGTGGAATTGGCACTGTACACGAAAACAATTTCTTATTAAAATACTATCGTTTAAACAGTGCTGGCTGGGGAAGTCCGTTTTTATTAGTGCCCGAAGTTACAAATGTAGATGCCAAAACATTAACAGATTTAGCAAGTGCAGTACCCGAAGATTATTATTTGAGTAATGCTTCTCCGCTTGGTGTACCTTTTAATAATTTTAGAAAAAGTAGTGCAGAAGCATTGCGCAAAAGCAGAATAGCAAAAGGCAAATCAGGCAGCCCATGTTTAAAAAAGTATTTACAGTTTGATACAGAGTTTACCAAAGAACCTATTTGTACTGCATCTGTTAAATACCAATATTTTAAACTAAAACAGTTAAAAGAAACTTGTACCACACCAGAAGAATACGAAGCAAAGGCAGCTATTGTTAAAGAAAAAGATTGTTTATGCGAAGGATTAACTGAGCCAGCTTTAATGGTAAATAATATAACTCCTAAGCACAGTTTTGGTGCAGTTACTATTTGTCCTGGGCCAAACTTAGCGTTCTTTTCGGGCACATTTACTTTACAGCAAATGGTAGATCATATTTATGGCAGAATAAATATTTTAAACAAAGTACCTCGTCCTAATTTATTTATAAACGAGTTAAAACTTTACATCAGTTATTTAACCAACGAACAAAAAAAGATAACGCTAAATGTGGTTCAACGTAAAGAAACTTACTTCGAAAAATTTAAAGAAAACTTACTATCAGGAATAGCATATTACCGAAGTTTAATTGACAACATGGGCAATCAAGCTGAAGAATTATTTAAAGGCATGCGCATGGAATTAAATCAGCTTGAAGAAGATTTACACAACATGCAATTAACTCCTATTACTGTAAAAGCAATATAATTTATGACTTTAGCATCGCACAAATTTGATTATGCCACCGCTATTAAACGTTTAAAAGATGAAAAAAATGCGGTGATATTGGCCCATTATTACCAAGAAGAAGCCATACAAGATATAGCAGACTTTGTAGGTGATAGTTTAGGGTTATCTAAACAGGCTGCACAAACTAAAGCGGATATTATTGTATTTGCTGGTGTACATTTTATGGCCGAAACTGCCAAGATTTTAAATCCAAATAAAAAGGTTTTATTACCCGATTTAGAAGCCGGTTGCTCTTTAGCAAGTTCTTGTACACCGCAAGAGTTTAGCGACTTTAAACAACAATATCCAAACCATATTGTAGTAAGTTATATTAATTGTTCGGCCGAAATTAAAACACAAAGTGATATTATCTGCACCTCATCAAATGCAAAAAAAATAATTGAATCGATACCGAGTTACGAAAAAATATTATTCGCACCTGATAGAAACTTAGGAAAATACCTAATAAAAGAAACAGGCAGAGATATGGTATTATGGGATGGGGCTTGTATTGTTCATGAAGCATTTTCGTTTAATAAATTACTGGATTTATACAAGCAACATCCAAAAGCAAAGTTGGTTGTTCATCCCGAATCGGAAGCGGATTTATTAACGTTGGCACACTTTGTTGGCTCTACTGCCGCAATGATTAATTATGTAAAACAAAGCGATGCAAGCGAATTTATTATTGCAACAGAAGCAGGCATTTTACATCAAATGAGTATAGAGGCACCTAACAAAATTCTGATACCTGCTCCATCAAAAGAAGATAATACATGTGCATGTAGCGAATGTGCATTTATGAAATTAAATACTTTAGAAAAACTATACAACTGTTTATTAAACGAAACACCAGAAATTACTTTATCAAATGATGTAATTGAACGTGCTTTAATTCCTTTAAACAGAATGTTGGCCCTATCATAATTTGTATGAGAAACTCGGATATACTTATTGTAGGTTCTGGCATTGCTGGATTATCATTAGCTTTAAAATTAGCTAAACAAAATCCCAGTGCAAAAATTACCATCATTACTAAAACCAGTGCTTTAGAAAGCAATACAAGCTATGCACAAGGTGGTATTGCTGCAGTTTTAAACACATTAACCGATTCGTACGAAGAACATATTGCAGACACCCTTGCTAGTGGCAAAGGGTTATGTGATGAAGATATCGTAAACTTAGTTATAAAAAATGCCACAAAAAGCATTCACGAATTAATACATTTAGGAGTTAATTTTGATAAAGACAAGGAAGGCAATATTGCACTTGCTTTAGAAGGTGGACATAACAAGCCAAGGGTTATTCATCATAAAGATCAAACTGGTTTTGAAGTAGCAAACACCTTAATAAAACAAGTTCAAGCACAAAAAAACATTAACCTAATAACACACTTATTTGTAGCAAAATTAATTACCATTAATAATGCAGTTATGGGTGTATCAGTTTATGATGAAGTAGCGCAAAACTGCGAAACTTTATATGCTAAAATAACCGTATTGGCTACTGGTGGTTGCGGACAGTTATTTGAAAATACCACCAATCCTGAACCCGCCACAGGCGATGGTTATGCAATGGCCAAACGTGCAGGTGCAAGTTTAAAGCACATGCGTTTTGTACAATTTCATCCTACTGCATTGTATGTTAAAAACAAAGAACAAACTTCTTTTTTAATTTCAGAAGCAGTTAGGGGATTTGGAGCATATATTACTGATAAAGCTGGTTGTAGGTTTTTGTTTAAATATGATTTAAAAGGTGAACTTGCTACACGCGATGTGGTAAGCAATGCCATTAATAAACAATTAGCCGCAACAAATGCAGCATGTGCTTACTTAGATTTAAGGCATTTAAATCAACAAGAATTTACACAGCATTTTCCATCAATATCTCAAAAACTAACTTCAATTGGGTATGATGTAAGTACTGATTTAATTCCAATTGTACCATCAGCACATTACCAATGCGGTGGCATAGTTGTTAATGAATTTGCACAAACAAGTGTAACTAATTTGTATGCACTTGGCGAAGTTTCTTGCACTGGGCTTCATGGAAAAAACAGACTTGCATCTAACTCCTTATTAGAAGCGTTAGTATTTGCCAATCAAGCTGCCATTAGTATTACCGAGCAGTTACATACGGATACATTTATTCAATCAAAATCAATACCTGCCATCCATCCAAAAAATATAGATTATAATTGGATAAATCCTAAAATGAAAGCTATTAAAAAGTGGATGAGCTTAAGCTTCTCAACATGTGACGTAATTACCTTACATGCCGCTTTAAAATACATGCAAATATTACAACAACTCACTACATCAATACTAAACAATAATAATTTTTCTATTAAACTAATGCAGCTAAACAACATGGCTTGTGTGGCTGGCGCAATATTAGAAGACCTGCTAAATAACATTAATCAAGATAAGGAAAACCTCATCAATGATAAATACAAAGTGCCTGCATGAAAATAAAACCAACACATATTTTTGTTCTGTTATGTTTAAGTTTTTTGGTTTACTCGTTTAGCATTTATACCATTAAGCCAACTTTAAAACTACCACAAACATTTAATACAGAAATTGCCGTAAAAGGACGATTGGTGTGGCAAAAATACAATTGTCAAACCTGCCATCAACTATATGGTTTAGGTGGATATTTAGGGCCTGATTTAACTAATGTATATGGTATAAAAGGCGATAAAGTTATTAGCGGAATAATTAATAGTGGTATTAAAGCAATGCCAGCATTTAATCTATCGGCACAAGAGCAAACAGAACTTTTAGAGTTCTTAAAACAAACCAACCAAAGTGGAACTGCTGATTATAGAAAGTTAAAAAAATTTAAAAACGGAATGATTGAACAACCATGAGTACAAAACCAAACATTGGAAAATTATTTTTGGCATTGGCGCTATGCTTGTTGTTGAGCGGAATTGTGTTTGGCTTATTGGCTTCTATCGTTTATGTAAAACCAGATTTTTTAAAAGATTCAGTAGGCTTTACTGCGCTTAGACCTTTGCATGTTTCGTTTGTTACCTTATGGATTATAATTGGGGCAAATGGATCTGTAATGAGTGCATTGCATAAGCTTAGTCCTAATAAATTATCAAACAAACTTGCTGCTGCACAACTTACTTTGTGGCTTGTAGCTATTGTAGGTATTGCGAGCAGTTATTTTCATCATGATTTTGGCGGAAGAGAATATTGGGAGTTTAATCCAATTTGGGCATCACCCATTGCAGCAGCCTGGATATTGTATTTAATTAACTTTATTAAAACTGTTCGTTCAATAAAAACATGGCCGGTTTATGTGTGGATGTGGCTTACTGGTGGGTTGTTTTTTATGTTTACTTTTATTGAAAACTACCTGTGGGTGTTCCCTTACTTCCGCGATAATTTTGTAACAGATATGACCATACAATGGAAAGTAAATGGCTCATTGGTGGGTTCGTGGAATCAATTAATTTATGGCACTGCATTTTATTTGATGGATAAAATTACTGGTGATAACAAAGTAGGCTTTAGCAAAATTGCATTTGGAATGTACTTTTTGGGGCTATTTAATTTGATGTTTAATTGGGGTCATCATGTATACTCACTACCAACTGATGGTTACATTAGATACATTGGCTATATAGTAAGCATGACTGAATGGATATTTTTTGCACGCATCATTTTTCAGTGGAGACAAAGTGTATCTGACATCAAAAAAAATTACCACTATTTCCCATATAGGTTTATAATGGCTTCCGATTTTTGGGTATTTGCCAATATGGGATTAGCAGCACTTATGTCGATACCAGTGTTAAACATATACACGCATGGAACACATGTTACAGTGGCCCATGCAATGGGTACAACAATTGGAATTAATACCATGATTTTATTAGCAGCTTGCTTTATGTTTTTAAGCAGTAGTTGCACCAATTACAACAAAGCAAATAAATGGCTAAACGGATTGTTTTATACCATTCAGGCAAGCTTATTGGTATTTTGGTTGGCACTTAATATTGCAGGTATTAAAAAAGGAATATGGCAAAACTCGGCAATCCAAAGTAGCTACCACAACTTAATGCAAGATTTATTACCCTATTTTAGTGTATTTATTATTGCCGGTTCTGTATTGGTAATTGCATTGCTAATAGTTGCCACCACATTGCTTTATAACTATGCTACATGTCCCCTCAAAAATTCAAAAACAACAATTAACATTACACACCCCAAATCAAATATATTATGAGTTTTATTATACCAAACTTTAACCAAACAGAGCAAGCTTTTAAGTATAAAACCACTGGCCAATTACTTAAAACTCACTTTGTGTTTAAGCTATTCAATTACCCATTGGTGGTAAAGTATTTATCAAGTGGTGCAGAGTTGGTATTGAAGTATAAACTACCCGGAAAATTTTTAATAAAACAAACCGTTTTTAAAGTATTTTGTGCTGGCGAAAACTTACATCAAGCATTTACCACCATAGGCAATTTAATGCAATACAAGGTAAAATCGGTGTTAGATTATGTATCGGAAAGTGAAAACAACCAAGCTGGATACAAACAAAATGCAATACGCATCAAACAAAATATTAATGCTTTAGCTATAAAATATCCAGGCCAGTACATCAGTATAAAAATTACCGGACTAGAAGAATACGAATTTTTAAAACGTAACAATATTTTACTAAACGAAAAAACCAATGAAGATAAAGTACGCTTTAACAATTTGCTAACTTCCATTGATGAAATATGTGCAGAAGCATACTCTCATAATGTAACCATTTATTTTGATGCAGAAGAACGATGCACACAAGATATTTATGATTACATAGTGGAGCAAATGATGGAAAAATACAACACCAAAAAAGCTATTATTTACAATACCTTACAAATGTATTTAACCGATAGAATTCCATACTTGAATAACTTAATAGCCTATAGCAAAAAAAATAATTTTTATGCTGGAGTAAAAATAGTTAGGGGTGCATACCACGAGAAAGAAAACGACCGTGCCGAAGAAGCTGGAGTACCTTCACCCGTATTTAAAACTAAAGCAGAAACAGATAACTCTTTTAACAAGGCCATAGATATTTGTATAGCCAATATGCAAACTACTTACCTTTGTATTGCATCACACAATGAAGAGAGTATAACACATGCATTAAAAGAAGCCGATAGGTTGAACATTACAGATGCAAAAGAAAAAATTAGTTTTTCGCAATTATTAGGGATGAGCGATAACTTAACATTTAACCTTGCACATGAAGGCTTTGAAGTATCGAAATATTTACCTTATGGCGAAGTAGAAAAAGCAATTCCATATTTAATAAGGAGGGCAAACGAGAATAAAACAGTAAATGGACAAATGAATCGTGAGCTAGAATTAATAACTAAAGAAGTTAAACGCAGAAGGGAGACAAATGCTTAGTATTACAAAAATATTTAGGTTTGAAGCGGCTCATGCCATTTCAGATTACAATGGTGCTTGTAAAAATATTCATGGACATGGATATGAATTACATGTTGCAGTTAGCTCAAAAACAGCTTTAGCAAACAACATGATTATGGATTTTAAGTTATTAAAAAACATAGTAAACGAAACGGTAATTAATGATTACGACCATTCGCTAATGCTTAAAACCAATAGTTTAAACATAGAAAACACCCATCAAATTAATACCAAAAAATTATGGTTGGCCGATGAACCAACTGCCGAAGTAATGGTATTAGATATGGCAGCAAAACTACAACCAGTAATGCCACAAAATATTTACCTAAAAAAGCTTACTTTATACGAAACAAGTACTTGCTTTGTAACCTGGGAGGCAGATTAAAAATTTGTCTATTAAATTATATTTTAACAAAATTAGAATTATGAAATTACAATTAATTTTTGCCTTTGCAGGCGCATTAGCAATTACTACAAGTTGCAATCAACAACCAAAATCGCCAACAAGCGATACTGCTCAACAACAAATGGGTGAAACAGCAACACCAGAAGAAAACCATGAAGAAAAGCTAGAAATTAGTTTAAACAATGGTGCAAAATGGGAAGTAAACAAAGAAATGATGGTACATGTACGCAATAGCGAAGGCATGGTAGACACTTACATAAACTCGCCCAAAAAAGATTATGAAGCGCTTGCTAAAGAGTTAAACTCAACTGTTGGTTTACTAACCAAAAGCTGCACCATGAAAGGACAATCGCATGAAGAATTACACATTTGGCTACATCCATACATACAATTAATTAAAGATTTGGGCAATGCTAAAAGTGAAGAAGAAGCATCACAAATTGTTAATGCATTACAAGCATCATTTGTAACTTTTAATCAATACTTTGAATAAACTACTATTGCTTTAATTATAAATTAAAAGCACCTAATTGGGTGCTTTTTTTATGGATTTATAAATTTTAAACGCTCCATAAATTAATGCTAGTGCAAATAAAATCCATATTTGATCAGTTATAGGAACATCTGGAATATCAGGGTCTCCCCAATCGTCTGGTGGTGGTGGTCCACCTTGTAGTAAAATAAATAAAATTAACTTCATCCGTTATTGGTTATGGTAGTGCAACATTAAATAGGTTACAAATAATAAAGGTTGACATTCGTCAATCTTTCTCAAAAAAATTAACCTTAACTTTGGTTTATGCTAAAAAAACAAACCTCCATATTTATAATACTACTTTCGCTTTTTATAGGTGCATGTAAGGGTACTGAAGAAATTACACCAACCATTATAGTACCAACTGGCAATATCAACTTAACCATAAACCATAAAGTAGATGGCCAATTATTGTTTTTTGATACCTTAAAATACACCAACCTGGCCAATAATAATTTTAGTATTACAAGAGTAAATTACTATTTATCTAACATTAAGTTAAGCACAAATGGTGTTGTAAAATACACATCAAACCAAATAGTTTATATAGATGCAAGACAGCAACCAATAAGTATTTTACTTAATAATGTGCCCTTAGGCAACTACCAAAGCATATCGTTTAATATTGGCATTGATGCAGCAAATAACCAACATGGCATGATACCAAACACTGATGAAAACATTGGTATGATCTGGCCAGAAGTAATGGGAGGTGGTTATCATTTTTTAAAATTGGAAGGACAATTTTTAACACCATCAAACGATAGAAAAGGATACGCAGTTCATACAGGATTAAATGCATGTTTAATTAACCATAATCCCATAACAATTAATACAACAATAACCGAAAATCAAACTTCAACTATTGGAATTACAATGAATATAAATGAATGGTACAAAAACCCCTATACATACAATTTATTTACTGATGGAAATTACACCATGGGCGATACAACAACTATGATGCAAATTACCAATAACGGAAAGGATGTGTTTTATGCAGAATAAAATATTTATAGCAATTTTAATTATTGTGTTAAGCATGGGTGCATGTAAGGAAAATGAACCTGCTACACCTGTGGTAGATTATAAGCCTACACCGTACCAACTTAAAGTACCTAAAGGTTTTCCATTGTACAAAGTAAATCCAGATAATCCGCTAACTGTAGAAGGTGTGGCACTAGGCGAGCGTTTGTATAACGAACCAATGTTATCAAGCAACGGCAGAAGCTGTTCATCATGCCACCACCGTGATAAATCATTTTCGGTACCTATGCATATTGGTGATAATGGATACAGAATAAGCGTACCACCACATATTAATTTAGCATTTAAACGCCATTACAATTGGACGGGCTCAGTAACCATTTTAGATACTTTATGCATTGCAGATTTTGGACCCGAATTTTTTAATACAGACTCGGCAGATATGTACCAAAACTTGGCCAATAGCAGTTACTATAAAGATGCATTTTATAAGGCCTTTTTAATTAAAAATATTTACGATTACGATTTTAAAACCATGCAAACCAAAATAGCTTATGCTGTTTCGCAATACATGCGTACCATAATTAGTAGCAACTCAAAATATGATAAAGTAATGAAGGGTGAAACTATGTTTACCGCGCAAGAACAAGAAGGTTACAATATTTTTTTTAGCGAAACTGGCGATTGTTTTCATTGCCATCAGCCGCCATTATTTAGCGATACAGAGTTTCATAATAATGGATTAAACAGCACTTTTAGCGGGTTTGATAATGGCAGGTGGTTGGTAACAAATAATGCAAATGATATTGGTAGATTTGCTACACCAACACTGCGTAATGCAAGCTTAACGGCACCATATATGCACGATGGAAGGTATGGTAGTTTAGAAGAAGTAGTAGAGTTTTATAACTCAGGAATAAAACCATCAACTACTATCGACCCAATTATTAATAAAAAAGCGCCCACTTATAAACTTAACTTAACTAGCGAGCAAAAACAAGCATTGGTAGCGTTTTTAAAAACACTTACCGATTTAGAAAGTTTAGCTAACTAATACCCATATAGTTTTGCTACCGAGTATAGCCTTTATACTACAATAAACATGCTACTTTTTTATAATAATTACTAAAACGTTGCTGCTTTAAATCATCTTAGTTTTATGACTGCACGCATAAAATAAAATTGCAAACTTGCCCACTTTCGTAGAACAAAATTTACATGATTTATGAAAAAAGTAATTGCAATTATGGCCATCTCTGTAGCGCTTTATGCATGCGGAGGTAGCTCAACAGAAAACACTTCTTCTTCAACAGAAGCAACAACAACAGAAAGCGCTGAAACAGCAACAGGTAATCCTGATTATGATCCAAACCGCGGAGAAGGTAAATTCTCGGCAGACAATTTAACCATTAGCCCAACCGTAGATGCTGCAATGGCAACAGAAGGTGAAAGTATCTCTGGTGTTAAATGTTCATCATGCCATAAAATGACTGACGAAAGATTAGTAGGTCCAGGATGGCATGGCGTTACCGAAAGAAGAACACCACAATGGATTATGAATTTTATTACCAATCCAGATCCAATGATTGACAAAGATCCAGAGGTACAAGCTCAATTAGAAATTTGTTTAGTGAGAATGCCAAACCAAGGATTAACAGATGATGATGCACGCAAAATTTTAGAATTTATGCGTAAAAATGACGGAGTAAAATAACAAACCATCCTAATATGATAAGGAATAGTATATTAATGAAAGGCGCAATTGCTACTATGGCCGTTGCTGCTATCGTTTCTTGTAAACCAAAAAATACAAGTAACGCGGTAACAGGTGATGCAGCGCAAAAAACGTACATCGCACCTGGTAAACACGACAAATTCTACAACTTTGTAAGTGGTGGATTTAGCGGTCAATTAAGTGTTTATGGATTACCTAGTGGTCGTTTACTACGTGTTATCCCAGTATTTTCTGTTGATCCAGAAAAAGGTTGGGGTTACAGCGAAGAAACTAAACCAATGTTAAACACCTCACATGGCATGGTGCCTTGGGATGATTTCCATCACACAGAAATGTCGCAAACTAATGGCGAAGTTGATGGTCGCTGGATATTTGGTAATGCAAATAATACACCTCGTGTAGCACGTATTGATTTAAAAACTTTCCGTACCGCAGAGATTATTGAAATACCTAATAGTGCAGGTAACCACTCGTCTCCGTTTATTACAGAAAACACCGAGTATGTAGTTGCAGGTACACGTTTTAGCGTACCACCAGATAATGCAAATGGTGATGTGCCAATTAATACTTACAAACAAAACTTTAAAGGTCATTTAAGCTTTATTAGTGTAGGCAAAGAAGGCGAAATGGATATTGCATTTCAAATTCAATGCCCTGGTGTAAACTTTGATTTAAGCCACGCTGGTAAAGGTAAATCACACGGATGGTTCTTCTTTTCATGCTACAATACAGAGCAGGCTAATACTTTGTTAGAGGTTAACGCTTCTAAAAACGACAAAGATTTTATTATGGCTGTTAACTGGAAAAAAGCAGAAGAGTATATTAAGGCTGGTAGAGGTAAAAAAACACCTGCTAAATATATTCACAACGTATGGGATGAAAAAACACATAGTGCTAAATCAGAAATGAGAAATGAAGTTCTTATTCTTGATGCAAAAGAATTTTCTGACTTATGTTACATGATTCCTTGCCCTAAATCTCCGCATGGTTGCGATGTTGACCCAACAGGTGAATACATTGTAGGTAGTGGTAAATTAGCTGCATTAATTCCAGTATTTAGCTTTGATAAAATTCAAAAAGCTATTGCCGACAAACAATTTGATGGTAAATATGATGGTATTGATGTAATTAAATACGAAGCTGCTTTATACGGTGAAGTTAAAAAGCCAGGCTTAGGCCCATTGCATACTGAGTTTGATGGTAAAGGTAATGCTTACACTTCATTCTTCGTTTCATCAGAAGTTGTTAAATGGAATATTAAAGACCTAAAAGTGCTAGATCGTGTACCGACATTTTATTCTGTAGGTCACTTATGTATACCTGGTGGCGATAGTAAAAAACCATTTGGACAATACTTAATAGCATACAACAAAATTACTAAAGATAGATATTTACCAACAGGACCAGAGTTATCTCAAAGTGCTCAGTTATATGATATCAGTGGTGATAAAATGCAGTTAATTTTAGATTTTCCTACTATTGGTGAGCCGCATTACGCACAAGCTGTACCAGCAGAATTAATTGCACCAAACTCTGTTAAAATATTTAAAATAGCAGATAACCAACATCCTTATGTATCAAAAGGTGAGCACGAAACTAAAGTAGTTCGCGATGGCAAAAAAGTTCATGTTTATATGACTGCAATTCGCTCGCACTTAGCACCAGATAATATTGAAGGTGTAAAAGTTGGTGATGAAGTTTATTTCCACGTAACTAACCTTGAACAAGATTGGGATGTACCACATGGTTTTGCTGTGAAAGGAGCTAGAAATGGCGAATTATTAATAATGCCAGGTGAAACTGCAACTTTAAAATGGGTTCCAGAAAAAGCTGGTATGTTCCCTATTTATTGTACAGATTTTTGTAGTGCATTACACCAAGAAATGTCGGGATATGTTCGCGTATCACCAGCAAACAGTAACACACCGCTTACATGGTTGCTTGGTAACCCTACAACACCTACTGCGCCTGCAGCAAAAAAATAATACTTAAATAAATCAAAAGGAGGTGCGGATGAATAATGCATCTGTGCCTCCTTTTTTAATGCCAAAAAAATGAATTTAGATAACAAACTTAAACCATCATCAAGATTGATGCTAATAATAGCTGCTGCTATGTTAGTTACCTCAATGTTTGTTGCTATATGGCGAATTGAATTAGATGCACCACAATATCCAGAAGGATTAGCTTTAACTATTCACGCAAATGGTCTTGGTGGAGATGTTGATATTATTAATGGATTAAACCATTACATTGGCATGCAAACCTTGCATTCAGAAAATTTTATAGAGTTTTCTATATTAAGATACCTAATAGCCTTTTTTGCACTTTTTAGCCTTGCTACTGCCCTACTCAATAATAAAAAAATACTTACTTTTTTACTCATTAGTTTTATACTTTTTGGTATCGTATCAATGGTAGATTTTTACCATTGGAATTACAATTATGGCCATAATTTAGACCCAAATGCTGCTATCATTGTTCCCGGCATGGCATATCAGCCACCATTAATTGGGTTTAAACAATTATTAAACTTTGGCGCTTATTCAATCCCTGCTTTTGGCGGTTGGATGTTTATAGGAGCGGGTGTAATTATGCTTTTATTATTCATCATTGAAAACAATATATTAAAGATGTTTAAAAAAAATAAAGCGTTAACAATAGTTGGTCTTTCACTTATGTTTTTAACTTCGTGCGCTGAAGTAGGACCTGCTGCAATTAAGATAAATGTTGATCAATGCGACTTTTGTAAGATGACCATTACTGATGCAAAATTTGCCAGCCAATTGGTTACACCTAAAGGTAGAGTTTATAAGTTTGATGATGTAAAATGCATGACAAATTATAAAACAGCACAACCACAGCCAGAAAATGCAAATTTTTATGTGGCCAATTTTTTAAATCCAACTTCATTTTTACTAATAAATAAAGCTACTCTTATAAATAGCGAAAATATTAAAAGCCCTATGGGTGGAGGAATAGCCGCATTTGCAAGCACTGCAGATGCTGAGCCTTACCTTAAGCAATATGAGGCTAAACCAATAACATGGCAATAATTAATAAAGTTACTTATCTAATATTATTTTTAATAGCAACAATAACTTGCACCACAACCACGGCAAAAACAATTACTGTTGGTTCTAAATTTGCCATAAAAACGATTAAAGAAGCAATTAAACTGGCATCAGATAATGATACAATAATTGTAGATGGCGGACTATACCAAGAAGGCAATATAATTATAGATAAAAGTGTGATTTTATTGGGCAAAAACAACCCAATAATTGATGGCCAAAAAAAGAAAGAAGTAGTATCTATTAAGGCCAACTACGTTGTAATTGATGGATTTACAGTTAAAAATTCGGGATACGGAACATTAGATGATCCATGTGGTATTAAAGTTTATGATGCTTGGTATGTAACAATATCGAACAATATTTTAGATGATAATTTTTTTAGTATTTATATACAATGGGGCAGGCATTGCACCATTAAAAATAATATAATTACTGCTTACGGTGTTGAAGAACAACAAATAGGAAATGGCATACATTGTTGGAAAAGCGATAGCTTAATAATTTCTGGTAACAAAATAAATGGCCACCGTGATGGCATATATTTAGAGTTTGTAACAGGATCTGTTATTTGGCGAAATATTTCTTGTAATAACATTAGATACGGATTACACTTTATGTTCTCGCATAATGATGCATACATTGGCAATGTATTTAAACACAATGGTGCAGGCGTAGCAGTAATGTTTACCAAAGGTGTTAAAATGTTTAACAATTGGTTTGAGGATAATTGGGGCGATGCTTCTTACGGATTGTTACTAAAAGAAATTTCGGATAGTTACATTTTTAACAACCGCTTTTTAAGAAACACTATGGGTATTTTTATGGAAGGAACTAGCCGCATAGAAATTCAGAATAATAGCTTTAAGGATAACGGCTGGGGCATGAAAATTCAGGCCAGTTGTATGGATAATAAAATTATAAACAACAATTTTTTAGGAAATACATTTGATGTGAGTACTAATGGAAGCGTAGTATTAAACGAGTTTATTCAAAACTATTGGGACAAATATGAAGGGTATGATTTAAATAAAGATAATATAGGTGATGTACCCTATCATCCGCTAAGTTTATTTTCTGTTATTGTAGAAATTAACCCACCAGTAATGTTACTTTTTAGAAGCTTTTTTATTACCATGCTCGAAAAGTCTGAAAAAATACTACCCAGTTTAACCCCCGAAAATTTTATAGATAACCAACCATTAATGCGAGCAATTAAATTATGATTGAGATACGAGATTTATCGAAACGATTTGGAAAATTACAAGTGCTTAACAATGTTTCCTTAAAATTAAATAAAGGCGAATGTGTTGCCCTAATTGGACCAAATGGTTGCGGTAAAACAACACTAATAAAATCTATTCTAGGAATGGTTGTACCCGATTCTGGCGAAATTTTATTTGATAATAAAGCCATAAAAAAAGATGTTAGTTATCGCAACCAAATTGGGTATATGCCACAAATTGGTCGCTATCCAGAAAACATGAGTATTGGACAGGTAATACACATGATAAAAAATATTAGGCAAAATAGTGAGGGAGAAGACAACGAATTACTAAATACATATAGATTAGAAAGTTTGTATGATAAAAAAATGCGCACATTATCTGGTGGCACTACACAAAAAGTAAGTGCCACTATTGCTTTTATGTTTAACCCAAATGTGTTAATATTAGATGAGCCTACTGCTGGATTAGACCCAATTGCAGCCGAAATGCTTAAGGAGAAAATAATAAAAGAAAAGGAAAAGGGTAAGCTAATTATTATCACTTCACATCTTTTAAGTGAATTAGATGATTTAGTAACCCATGTTACATTTATGCAAGAAGGTGGAATAAAGTTTCATAAAAACACACAAGATATTAAAACTGAAACAGCACAACCAACACTAGCAAAAGCAATTACCCATATTTTAAAAGCGAGTTTACATGAATAGAATTATCAAGTTTGTGATGCTCGACATCGTTAAAAATAAAATAGTACTCTCGTATGCAATTTTATTAGCAGTATTATCTTGGAGTGTATTTAGTTTAGAGGATAACAGCGCCAAAGGCTTATTAACCCTACTAAATGTTATGCTACTTACTGTGCCATTGGTAAGCATTATTTTTTCAACCATTTATATTTATAACAGTTCAGAGTTTATAGAGCTTTTGGTTAGCCAACCCATAAAAAGAAGCAAAATATGGATAAGCCTATTTTTAGGATTAAGCCTTGCATTGGTAACAGCTTTTTTTGTAGGTATAGGAATTCCATTACTTATTTATGCCCCACTAAATTTAGGATTGATATTTATTTTAACAGGCTTTTTAATAACCATAATATTTGTTGCTATTGCTTTTTTAAGTGCGGTAATTGCTCGTGATAAGGCCAAAGGAATTGGTATGGCAATAATGTTATGGTTGTTTTTTACCATGCTATTTGATGGCTTAGTTTTATTTTTATTGTTTCAATTAGCCGAGTACCCAATTGAGCAAGCAATGGTAATAGTTACCATGTTTAGTCCAGTAGATATTGCCCGCATATTAATATTATTACAGCTAGACATATCAGCATTATTGGGATATACAGGGGCAATTTTTAAAGCATTTTATGGAAGTGAGAATGGTATTATCATTACATTTTTAATTTTATTACTTTGGGCAGCAATTCCTTTCTGGATTTCATTGAAAAAATTTAACAACAAAGATTTATAATACCTAACAATATGGAAAACGATATCAATAAAAAAATTACAGAAAAATATGAAGCTTTAGGCGAAAACCCTGAAACTTATTTAAAAGGATTGTACCATGCAAAACCAATAACATATTGGGATTACATACAAGTTGATACTTTATTGTCGTTACAAAAAACACGTACTAATTTTAAAGACGAAGAGATTTTTGTAATGTACCACCAGGTTACTGAGTTGTTTTTAAAGTTAATGTTACATGAAATAAAACAAGTGGTAGAAGAGCCAACATTAACAACTGAATATTTGCTAACCAAGTTAACCCGCATTATTCGTTACACACAAATGCTTACCAACTCTTTTGATATTATGAAAGATGGTATGGATTATGACGATTACAATACCTTTAGAGCAACATTAGCTCCTGCCAGTGGATTTCAGAGTGCACAGTTTAGGTTTATCGAAATTTATTGTACCCCAATTGTTAACCTTATTAACCAAGCAGGTAAAGAGCGTTTAACTGCAAACCCAACTATTGACGAACTTTTTGAGCATATTTATTGGAAAGATGCAGGCTTAAATCGTAAAACAGGCAAAAAAACATTAACCCTTCAATTATTTGAAGAAAAATATTTGGATGAGTTTAAAACTTTAGCCAAAAAAGTATCTGGTAAAACCATTGCTGAAAGAATTACTGAAGTACAAAACCCAACCAACGAGTTAAAAGATAAATTGCGTGAGTTTGATCATCACTACAATGTAGTTTGGCCAATGGTACATTTAGGAACTGCCAAACATTACCTTGATAGTAAGAATGAAAACCAGCAAGCAACAGGTGGTTCGGAGTGGAAAAAATATTTGCATCCTCAATTCCAACAGCGTAAGTTTTTCCCAGAATTATGGGATGAAAATGAAAAACAAACCTGGGGACAAACCAATGCGTAAGCATCCCAACAATTCGTTAGAGCTAATAATAATAGATGATGTTTTTATGAAAAAGCGAGCTGATATCGCCAACAAAAATGATATAGAAATACTCATTAATGCTTTTTACGAAAAGGTAAAAAAAGATGCGTTATTAAGTGTGTATTTTGAACATACCAATTGGAAAAAACATCTTCCTATTATGTACATATTTTGGGAAAATATTATTTTGTTTTCGGGAGATTACTCTGGCAATCCAATGGCTAAACATAAACACATCCACCACAAAAACCCTTTAAGTAAGAAACACTTTAAACATTGGATGACCTTATTTAAAGCATCGGTTAACGAACACTTTGAAGGACCTAAAGCTAATTTAACTTTAGAGCGTGCAGAAAGTATAGGACAGGTAATGATGGCTAATTTATTTACACCTCATTAAAAAACATCTTTTAAAATATAAAAAAAAGAAAGGCCAACATTACTGTTGGCCTTTCTTTTAGATTTATAATCAAGAAAAATAAAGAACGATTATGGTGTAGGTATCAATACACCATCAATAACATGTATAATGCCATTAGATGCAGGTATTGATGCGATAACTTTTGCGGTGCCATTAACATAAGTTGCACCGTCTTTTACTGTAATGGTAACATTGCCACCGTTAACTTGACCCAACACTCTTCCGTCTGTTAAGTCTTCTGCTTTAAGTACACCTAAATATACATGGTATTGCAAAATGTCGGCTAAAGCATCAATTTTTTCAGGCTTTAATAAACCATCTACAGTTCCTGCAGGTAACTTATCAAAAGCTGCATTTGTAGGTGCAAATACGGTAAACGGACCAGCATTACTTAATGCATTAACCAAATCGGCTGCTTTTACGGCAGCAACTAAAGTTGTGTGATCTTTACTGCCAACGGCAACTTGCACTACATTTGGATCAGATGTTTCATCTTGAACATTAGATTGACCAACTGCTGCTTCAGTTGCAGTGGCATCTGTTGCACCTGTTGATGCGTTTTCGTTTGAATTTGAACTGCAAGCCACGGTAAATATCACTACCCATGGTGCACAAATTTGAAGTAATTTTTTCATATTATTTATAGCGTTTATGTGAACAAATTTCAGCACAAAACACAAACGTTCTTATGCTTGCAGTCATAATACTAATATGATTTATAACACCCCAAAAATTAGTTAAAGTAGTAGTTTAATCCAATGGTAAAGTTTCTTCCTGGCTGAGGTATTTTACCCCAATCTAAATGTTCGCGGTAATAGGTATTAAATATATTTTCAGCAGCAACATTAAGTTGAAAAATAGAAGTTTTAATTTTTTTCATGTATGATGCTCTTGCAGTAAACGTATGCCAACTACCTGTTTTAATTTCACCAAACTGTGTATTAATTCTATTTTGTGTGGCAGCATAAGCATGCTCCACTTGTGCTTGAAACTGATTATACTGATAACGTAATGCACTTAGTACTTTTAATGGTGGCACTTGTTGCATGGCTAATCCATTACTTAAATCGCCATGTGTGTACCGAACATTACCTTGGTACCAAAGTTTATAAATTTTAAACTTAACAGACGATTCAAACCCAGTTAATGTTGCATAATTTATATTTTGATAAGTTTTAACACCACGTGCACCAATCGTCATTGCGCTATAATCTTGCACCACATACGAATAGATATAATTATTAATATGATGATAAAATAAAGTGGCACTTAATGCTACCTTTTTAACTATAAATGTATTTTTATACTCGGCTTGCAAAGATTGCTCAGGCAATAAATCATACTTACCTATATAATCATATCCATCAGCTCTATTAAATAAATAAAAGCCCATACGCTCGTTTGATGTAGGCAATCTGCTACCAGCAGCAACAGTAATTAACGATTGCCAATTTTTAACATCACGCCCAAAATTAATACCTGTACTATTTAACCAATTACTGCGTGTTTTTGATATATCATACTCACTCTCCCACTGTGCAATGCCAACTTTATCAATTGCTTTTTGTTCAAAATAATCTTGGCGAGTGGTAAAACCAGCATAATATTTTTTATTAAAATGATACTTATATTGCAATGCAGCACCTAAATTATACAACTGGTTTCCAGGCAAGGTTTGCATAAACATTTCTTTTTCATTTAGTGGATACATGGTCATGTCAGCTCTTGTATAAGCATTATGCCCATCCACTCGCAAAGTTAAATCATGGCGTTTTTTTGTGTACGTTAAGTTGCTATAAAACCCTTTTGTATTACTCCATCCTGGCATATCCATATGAATAACAGTTTCGGGTCTTTTGGTATCATCCATATAATGCGAAACCTGATTATAATAAAGCTTAGTTTCTAGCATGGCATTATTAAATTTAGCAATAACAACTCGGTGTGTAACTGATCCTATAAAAGCCTCGGCAAGCGAAACATCCATAGGTAATGCTGGATAACCAATATTTATTCCTTTATCATAAATCAAATCAACCAAAAAGTTATTTTTTTTACCCGCCTTTATAACGGTATTAGAATTGATATTAAATTTTTCGTAAGCAGTAAATTTCACTTCATGTCCATAACCATCATGGTAATTACCAGCTTTACGATATGCACCACTAAATCGAGTTGCAATATTTTTATTGTTGAGGTTTATATTAAAACCAGAATTTGTGGCAAGATTAACACTTGATAATTGCGAATAAATATTTACTTGAGGCCTATTTTTATTATTAAATGAGGCTTCTTTTAATTCAAAATTTATTGTTCCGCCAACAGTGCTTCCAGCTACCGATGAGCCAGACCCATGACTTACTTGTAATTTATTTAAATTTCCAGGTTCAATATATGATGAAACAGGGTCCATCTTATCCGTACAAGCACCATACATGCGCATACCATTTACCATCATATTAATTTGTCCGGCACTATAACTGCGTAAAGTTGGCTCCATACCAAAAGCACCACGTCTAATAAGGTTTACACCTTCCATACGCATCATAATATCTTCAGTAGAACTGATTTTACTGCTGCGATGAAAATTAAATGCCTCGTTTGAACCATCAGTGCATATTACAACTTCATTTAGCTCAATTGTAGGTTTTATAGAATCTGTTTGAGAAGATTGCGCGAATAATAATTTTGTTCCTAATATTAAGCAAACAGTTAAAAATTGCTTCATGTTTTTTCGATTAAAAACACGTTTGGCAAATTAACCAAACGTGTTTAGGAGACAAATTTATTTAAAATGTAATATCAAAATATTGACTGTCGTCAAGTAAAACACCATCTTTTTTAATGATAAGTTTTACTTTCCAATAACCACTCATGGTAAAATTAACCTTGCCAATATAATGGCCATTTGTGGTATGTACAGGGTTTACATTACGTGGAGAACCATGACCCATTGCGGGCATTTCAGGTTCAATTTCTACCGTATAATTTTCAACCGCAGGAAAACTCATCATATCTGCTTTTTTGTGAATGGTAATTTCAAAATCATTTAATCCAATTTTGGGCGAAGTTGGTTGAACTAAGGATACAAATAACTTAGCACTACTATCCGCAGCAACTACAAAATTACGCATCACAATTGTTGCAGGGTTAACAGCCTTTATGATTAACACTCCTTTACCTTCTTTACCAATTGTGTGGTTATGAAAATTCAAATCAATTGTCCAATCACCAGCCATAGAAAACACTACAGCCGACTTAAATAATTGGTCTGCTGGAACAGTATCTGTTCCATTTTCATACGGTGAAGCATGTTGGGTTGTGCCCATGTCCATCATCGGAAAAATCGTAAAGTGGCCATCTTTTACGCGTGCATTTGTTACCGAATCATACATTGCAGTGTATAGTTTAATATATCCAACAGATGCAACTTTATCGGCATACACAACTGCTTTTGTTGCAGCACCTATAATATAGGTTTCACCTATTTTAACCAAGTTACTCGGTATTGCTAATCCAGCATCAGGGTTATCATTCTTAACTACAGGTGGCGCAGTTTCTTCTTTTTTGCATGATGTTAATCCAATAACAACAGCAGCTATAACCCAAAGGGTAGTGGTAAATTTTTTCATAAAATATCGTGTTAATTAATTTAAGTAATAATCTTCTTATAAGTTAGGTCAGGGCCAAATCGAGGGGGAATGAAACTACGAAGATTATGCCCTTGGCGGCTGAAAAACTGAAATTAGAAACTGAAACGAATAATACGAATGATAAGCAATAAAACTATAATCGCGTACTATGGCCCGAATAGTTAATTGTGATGTATTGTCAATAAAGAATAACTCTTCGAGGGTATGTTTTATTTTTGAGTTGGGGGCAGTAGTTTCATTTGTTGCATCAGCACTTTTCTGCAACTTTTTTGCCAAATAACATTTACCATCACAATCCATTTCAGGCTTGTTTTTGTTGATACAAAACAACTCCACCACCTTGTCTTGATTTATATTAAACCAAGCAATAATACCAACCCTATTACACAACTGAAGTGTAATAGATGTAAGCAAAATTATGGCGATTAATCTTTTCAAAATGTGGTACAAGTATATAAGAGTATAACGCATTTAAAAATGACCATAGTCACTATTTACGAGAGTTGATAATTATTAGGTATTATCTTTTGAAGCGGAAATGCTTTGCACCAAAAACAATACCGACAATACTATTGCCACTGATACATAAAACAAAGCTTCTTGCGAATAAGGAATTAAGTAATAAAAAAGTGAGGTAACGCCTTGCACTCCTAAAATCAATTCGTTTGCATAAACGGTTAACGTAAACAAAAAGGTAGCTAAAACTCCGTTTTTTGTGTTTAACAACCCTTTTACGTGCATAAATACAATTAAGAATAAGGAGATAATTCCCAATAATATTAAATGCAAATAAGCAATTACAACAGACCTAAATCCAAATGCCCATTGGCTAATTGCAGGAACAGTTGAGCCAAGTTGCAATAAAAATTTAATACTTAAAGCCAATGCCAAAATGATAAATAAATACCCAATTTGTTTTCCGGTTTTATCAACCAGTTGTTTTAAATATGTTTTAAAAGTAATTAAAAATTTAGCCCAAGCATATGTTTGTGTAATTGATGCTAGGATAGTAATAACAAAAAGCCACATTGGCAATTTGGCCCATAAAGTAGATAACATGTAAGCAGGAACACAGCTAATTGCAAATAACCAAAATACGTTATTCATTGCTTTAGTATGTATATCTAACAACTTAATTTCGCTAAACAATAACCCCATACAAGCAAAGAAAAACCAACCATTATATTGGAAGTGTAAATACCAATATACCGATGCTAAATAAGTATGTTGTTCCATGTGTTTACTCATCATCATATAGGCCAACATAAATGTACCTAACGATGATATAACCAAAAATACAGTACCCGCTTTAAACCATTTTATTGCCAATAATTGTGTTGTTGCACCTTTGGTATCAACCCAAAACTTAAAGGCAAATACAAAGGTTATAAAAATAGATGTGGTACTAAGTATAATGGAAATTGCACCATAACCCTGAATCATAAATGAAACTAACATGCCATAAGCCACCAGTATATTTATGATGAGTATGGTTTGATAGTGTTTTAAATTTATGTTGAATTTATTATTTTTTAAAAATGCAGTGATAAAAACCATCAATGCTTGTGTTACCCAACCTGCAAAAGCAAAATGCGAATGGGCATGTTGTGTATGTTTTTGATCTATAAATGGAAACTCGTAACAAATTTTATAACGCATTAAAGTACCTAAAATACCAACGGCCACTAAACTGAATAACGTTAATTTTAACCAGTTTCTTAAATTAAAAGATTGCATTAGAAGTATAACTTATGATTAATGATTTGTACTTTATTTAATTTTTCCATTTTTTTAAGTGCACGAATTACTGTTTCAACCCTAAGGCCAACTAGGTTTGCTATTTCTTGCCTAGTATGTGGTACCAACCAAAGCTCATCACGAGGTGTTTCAGCAGTTTTTTTAAACTCGCGTAAAAAGGCACTAATTCTATCTTCTGGTTTGTTATGAATCAGCTCACGTGCAGTAACAGACTTGTTGTAAATTCTTCTAGAAAGCCTAACCAACAACTCTCTTTGTATAGCTGGATACTCGTCTAATAAACTTAATAAGGTGTCTTTTGATAACTTAATGATAACTGCATCTTTTTGCACAACTGCACTACATGGATAAACCTCATTTATAAATAAAGGTGGTTCTCCAAAACTACAGCCATCAACAAAAATTCCTTGAATATATTCCTTACCATCGTTGTTAATATTCACCAATTTTACCTGCCCTTCTATTATTTGATAATAAAACAACGCATTGTCATCCTCGTAAAAAACAACTTCGTTTTTGCTGTACTTTTTTGCTAAAGCACCCCAAGCAATTAATAAGTTAGTATCTATTTGCATATATTTAAAGTATAGTAAATAAATAACCCATCGGCATTCAAAAATCCTGGATAATTCTCAACTATACTAACTAAAAAAAATGAATTAGGCAACAAAATTAGATTTTGCTGCCCAATTAACAATTATAAAAAGTATGATTTATGTAGTAAAGCTATGCCTTACCGAAACTAATATTTAATTTTTATAACTAGTATACCACAAGCCTATTTGTGAAATATTGTAACCAATAATGGTTGCCTAAGTATATTAGTTACGTTTTACAATTTTTATCGCTTCATTTTCGGTGCGCAAAAAGTACATTCCTGCTGGTAAATGTGCAATGTTTATTTCGCCATCTGCTTGTATTTCTAATTGTTGTTTGCCAGTAATATCAAACAACATAGCCTTAGCATTTAAACCTGTTATGGTAAATTTATCAGTTGCAGGATTTGGATATACTTGCAAGGTTGCTATGGCTTGTTTAGCCAACACTACACTAACTATTTTGCTATTTGTACTTGTGCCATCCAAATCTACTTGTATCAACCTATAATAAATTACATTGGTTAGACCATTTACATCATCAATAAAATGATAGTTTTGGGTAGCTGTACTGTTTCCTTTCGATTTAATTTCACCACGGTTTGTCCATTTGTTTTTATCAATCGAACGTTGAACAATATACTTTGCAGCATTATACTCAAATGCAGTTTGCCAATTAATTTGTGTGGTTTGATTGGTAATTAATTTAGCTGATAAAG